>NZ_JABERM010000031.1:0-742 GCF_013004295.1 Acinetobacter sp. ANC 5414 | reverse complement strand
CGGAGCTTATCGCAGGCTATTACGTCTTTCATCGCCTCTGACTGCCAAGGCATCCACCACATGCACTTAATTACTTGACTATACAACCCCAAACAGTCGTCGACACCTACAAGGAGTGTCTACAACTTATCGTTTAAAGTTTCGCAGATTGAACTGCAGTACAGCTTCAATTGAATTCATATACCAAAACGCTTGATTCAGTTAATCGCTAGTTCTCAGTTCTTCATTTCACTTAACAGTAACAAGTTACTGCTAACTTCAATTCAGTTCTGAGTTAAACAATTTATTTCAACTCAAATTTGCCAATCTGTTAATGAATAAACTTGCCTTCGTCAGGTCAGGTTTAAAACACTGTGATAAATCACAGAGCTTAATAACAACGCAGCGCATTCTACGCCTTCTTGTTGCTAAGCTCTATAAGCCATCATACTGTTTGCTTAAGGACTAAACTATCAGCCAACTGACTGATCATTTATTAACTTAACGATATATCCCGAAGGAATATATGGTGGAGACTAACGGAGTCGAACCGTTGACCTCCTGCGTGCAAAGCAGGCGCTCTACCAACTAAGCTAAGTCCCCAGCTTATCATTAGGTCAATGTATCTTTTTCTCTGTAGTCAGATAGTGGTGGGTCTGACAAGACTTGAACTTGTGACCCCACGCTTATCAAGCGTGTGCTCTAACCAACTGAGCTACAGACCCTCAGATACATCTTTATGAAGAACAACTTGTTGTGGATT
>NZ_JABERM010000030.1:0-239389 GCF_013004295.1 Acinetobacter sp. ANC 5414 | reverse complement strand
AACCAACTGTGGGTCACTGATATTACTTATATTCGTACTCATGAGGGATGGCTGTATCTTGCAATTGTAATTGACCTGTTTTCTCGTCTTGTTGTGGGCTGGTCGATGAAATCCAGAAGGCACTGTTGCAAATACGGATCTGAGTCTATGATATTGCCTTTAAAAAGTGCTTAAAGACCGAAAACCCTGTTGATTAGATACACTTCACCCTGAGGTTGACCATAATAAAATGACGAAGCTTGTCCTTTACGTAGTGCACGCATGACTTCAATACCTTTAATTGTGGCATAAGCCGTCTTCATGGATTTGAATCCTAACGTGGCCCTGATGATCCGCTTTAGCTTGCCATGATCACATTCAATCACGTTGTTTTTGTACTTAACCTGCCTGTGCTCAAGGTCTGGTGGACATTTCCCTTCCCGTTTTAACCGTGATAAAGCACCTGCATATGTGGGTGCTTTATCCGTGTTGACCACCCGGGGAATTTGCCACTTCTTCACATTATTTAAAAATTTTCCCAGAAAACAATAGGCTGATTTGGTATTACGTCTAGAAGAAAGGTAAAAATCAATGGTATAGCCACGTTGATCGACTGCACGATACAGATAAGTCCATCGTCCATTCACTTTTACATAAGTTTCATCAATATGCCATGAGCTCAGATCTGTAGGATTACGCCAATACCAGCGTAAGCGTTTTTCTATTTCAGGAGCATAACGTTGAACCCAACGGTAAATAGTAGTGTGATCAACATTCACACCACGTTCGGCAAGCATTTCCTGAAGTTCACGATAGCTAATGCCATATTTACAATACCAGCGAACAGCCCAAAGGATGATTTCACCCTGAAAATGCCGACCATGGAAAGGATTCATGTGCTGCACCTTTAAATAAAACAGTCTTCAGCTTACCATTCGTGGTTATTTGCAACAGTGCCGGATTATCTTGGCCTGAGGGAATCAGTTTTCGCGAGCCCAGATTTATAGGCGCTGTTGCAAATAGAGATTTGAGTTGATGATGTTCCTTTTAAAAAGTGCTTAAAGACCAAAAACCTTATTCACTAGATACACTTCACCCTGAGGCTGACCATAATAAAATGACGAAGCTTGTCCTTTACGTAGTGCACGCATGACTTCAATACCTTTAATTGTGGCATAAGCCGTTTTCATGGATTTGAATCCTAAAGTTCACGATAGCTAATGCCATATTTACAATACCAGCGTACAGCCCAAAGAATGATTTCGCCCTGAAAATGCCAACCATGGAAAGGATTCATGTGCTGCACCTTTAGCTAAAACAGTCTTTAGCTTACCATCAGTGGCTATTTGCAACAGTGCCTTTCGGTCTCTAAGGTTTTTTGAAGGGAATATCATCGACTCAGATCCCTATTTGCAATAGTGCCAAAACGGTTATTTAACAAAATTGGCTATTGGATAGCTGTTTTTGAGACATGGAGCAGGAAATTTTGCGTATTTTTCACAATTAATGTGGCCATCTGTGTCCAGCGAAAATGTTGAGCCTGTACGTATGCCGACCTTATATTTCTCGTTAATTTTCTTGCGATGGCGAGTGTTAAATAAAATATGGTCTGAAGCGTTCATGAACTTGGTTAGCTTTTCAGATTCGGCAGGATACTTTTCCTTGTAGCGAATGTGGCAGTTCAGTATTTCGCTAAACATGACCTTTTCCTGATCATAGCTCTGCGCTGAATAAAGCTGAGTATTGAGAGCATAATGATTCATCGCAAAAGCTTTCACTTCTGGTTGAACAAATGTCTGATTAATATAGTGCTCAACATCATCCCTAACATTATTCTTATTTTTATCCTCACCCAAATACGAGTCGGTTTTATCCAAATTAATACCCAAGCGATCTGGGAATGCGATCTTATAACCATAGTACCCAACAACCACTGGCAATGCCACAAACCCCAAGATCATAGAACTTAAATTTTTGACCGGGCTTATTGAGATCACTTGAGATTGAACTGGTGGTGGCAGTTTTTGGGGAGATTCTGCATATGTAAAAGATGACATCAATGCCAGTATTAGAGGAATTATTACGAACATGATCATATGTTTAATGATAGCTTGGAACCACTATACCAATTTTCCTCAACGCAATTGACTATAGGCGTTAATTTTAGAGATTTCCTCACCATCAAGTAACAAACTCACCAATGCTGAAAGATATTTCCCTAAGGATTGTGGTTACTCCGTTGCTGATCTCAATTCATGCTGATTGCATCCTGCCCAGATAAAAAAGCATTAAAAAAAGAGTAAAAATGAGAGCAATGACTGTTCACCTGGGCTTATTAAAATCGTGGAATATTGATTAAATAGTAAGCGTGTAACGTGATAAATCATAAAAAAAGCCCAGAACGGTGTGTTTGGGCTTTTCATATCAGCATAAAACTATGATTTATAAGAAATAAAAATTAGCTGTTATTCACCAATTAAAATGTCTATGCGATAAACCATTTAAAATGTCCTGTTTTTAACGATAAGAGTCAAGCACAGGATTTAAATTTCTTTGTTCAATAACAGCTTTCTGAGCTTTACGACTTGGCATATTTTTGTTTGTTCGTGAACGTTTATTCTGTTTTTCCAACGCTTCATGCTGTTGCTGAATATGGTTAAGAACAGCACCTAATCTTTTATTCTCAACCACTTAATTCTGCTGTAGTCTAGCCAGTTTATTGAAGATGCTGTAGTTGAGCTTTCGTCCTTCATGCATGAGGGTCACAGTACCATCCGGGTACTCGAGAAAGGAAATATATTGCCCAACAAGCTTATGATTCTGCGCTCTTGGCTCAAGCATATAAATACACTTGTCATAAGAGATGGTCAGGTTCTTCGTGACCTTACGTGGTTCCTGCCAGGTAAAAATATCATCCAGTTCAGCATCAGACTCTGTTATGGGACGATGTAAGTTCTTCGAATTTCGCGCATACTTGGCAAACTTATGATTGAACTGCTCAATGAAGCAGGGCAACCAGGCATTGGCTTGTGCAATCGAACTGATGTCTTCTAGCCGCATCTCCTTGATCAGACGGTCCTGAAGTGTTGTCCTGTTGGCGTGTTCAACACGACCTTTGGCTTGCGGTGAGTTGGCGAAGATAATATCAATGTTTAACTCGTTAAGAATCCGGCCAAATTGCGTGATTTGGCTGTCTTGCCTAGATTTCTGGTTGACTCTGAATACCGAATGTTTGTCGCTGTAAAAGGCTAGAGGCTTGCCATATTGCTCAATATAAGCTCGGGTGGAAAGCATATAATCAAAGGTCGTTTCAGCCTCACAAAAGCGCAGATGTAACAGCTTTCCAGTGGCGTCATCAATATAAACCAGCAAGCAGCATTTGGCAGCTCGTCCTTCAAACCAGTCATGATATGAGCCATCAATCTGGATCAACTCACCGAAGCAATCACGGTTGTATCGAGGCTGATATGGACGTTTTAGTCGCTTGGATAGAGGAATCCAGAGCTCATTGGCATCATCCAGCGACGAACCGTTTCTACCGGGATATGCAGGCCAAACATACTGCTGAGCTTCTCATGAGCCAATGTAGGACCAAAGCCAAGCAAATGTTCAGAAATAATGGCAAGGCATTCTGATTTTAACAGGTCGTCATGGCGACGATGACCCGGTTGACCACGGCTGGCATGCATCAGACCTGAAGTACCATCTTGATTGAGCTTCTGTAATAACCGGGTAATTTGACGGGTTGAAAGATTCAGAATTTCAGCAGCACGGACTTGTGTAATACGTTGATCTCGAACGTCTTGCAGGACGGCAAGACGTTGTATTTCCTTGTCAGACATAGTGATCAACATCTCTAATTTATATCCAGCCCATGGTGTTGATGCGCATCATAGACCAGACATTTTTATTGGTGAGAATATAGACACTTTAAATGGGTTCTAATAAAAATGATTTCGTATAATATAGATTATGTTAAATTAAAATACATCTGATTATAACTTCATAGTTCTCTTTCTCCAACAAGAATTCAAAAACTTAAGCAATTTCTGTTTTGCTTTTAAAATATTATATGTTGACCTTAAGAATACTTCATAAACTTTACTATGTTTGCTTTAAAGACAATTAAGTTAACAAAAAGTTTCAAACGAAAATCAACTAATTTTATTGTCTAATAAGCATTCCTGTTGTCCATGTTTTATCTTTCTCATGTAGCTCAAGATCGTAGTGCCCACCTTTTATACTCAGATTACAGAGCTCAGCTTTTCCTATACGGTATTAATGTATTCACTGAGCGTGAGTTGAAGTCAGACATTATGGCTAAAAAATGGAGTTATTCGAGAGTATAAGATAGGTCATTCTGATTTAAGGGATGAGAGGCCCTCGATAAAATCCGAGGAGCTCTGGTTGTAAGTTTTACCTTACAAAGGCTTAGTTGTATAAACATTTATAATGTGTATATTTTTAAAATATTTTCAATTTTAATATAAAATCAAAAAGTTAATTATTTAAAAACAAAGCCAGTCGAAACTAAAACATTTTTTCCTCTGATAAAACAATTACTCAGGGAATTCCTAAAATTGTTTTTCCTACATGTACATCATCCAAATAACCCACAATATGGTGGGGTTGAAAATATTGAGTATTTGCTCTTAAGTTTTTGATTTCTGGGCTGACATTGAAGGGAGGATTAGATAATAAATAAGCTGAAACAAAATCATCAGCTGCATAGAAATTAATCTAGTCTCCTATTAATGCCGCCGGTTTATCTCGATGTTCAAAAAAATTATAGAAAATGGGAATGCCTAAAGGCGACCCTAAACTGACAAATCGGGCAATTTTAAACTGGGATTCCAAATGTTGCAGTGCATCAAGACATGCCACACTACCTAAAGAATGCCCCACCAAGACAATTTCCTCATCGGCCTCTTCTTTGATTTTGCTCAACAGTAATTTCCTGATTTCCATTCGATATTGTTCATTATGTAAAAACAGATTAGCTTCTTTAGCAAAGAGCTTGAGAACCCAGGTATGCAATTTTTGATAGTGACTGGTAATTTTTACAATTGCTTTAGCAAATCGATCCGTTAATGCAGTAGGAGATAAAATACTTTTAAGGTTTTTGGATATGGCATCAATGGATAACTGATCTTGATAACCGATATTGGCTTCTCCCTCAATTTGTTCAGCGATATTAATGAGAACTTGCTGTTCATTGGAACATAACTCTCCAGTATTTTCTAAAAAAGCATGTAAGCCTCTGGTTTGTAAATCTAATAACGATTTATAAGAAACTGGTTTTCGCATATATTTTTTTAACGAGATCACCGTAAAACACCAATTCAAATTTTGCGTTACCTAGAACATCAGGGATCTGCGCTTGAAAAATTCCTTCTAAAAATGCGTCAATCCATATCTTTTTTAGCGTTTCTGGATACTTATCAGACTGGTTAATACCATGGACCATGATGATTTTCATTATTCTCTCCTTTTAATTTTTATTTAATCCTTTACCACCTAAGCTGCAAAATAAATACGCTTTTTGTTAGGGTGTGTTGAACATTCATAATTTCAACCAAAGATAAGCACAGACTAAAACAACCTAGCCTCCGTAAAACGGACGGTTAAATCATTAGACTTTTTTCATAATCATTTTTTAATAACAATGAGCTATTCGTAAAGCTAAACTAAAAATAGATTTCAGCAGGTATTAGATTTATGAGCGTGGCAGTCCAATATGAGGATATCGCGAGTCTAGGATAATGGGAGCAGTCCAGATTAAATGCTCATAACACGGCAGTTTACAGAAGGCTGTTAAATAGACTTGCCTCAGCATTTGATAGAATGCTTTGAAATTATTGATTTGTGACTGCTTGAACCAAACTGATTCTAAAAGATGGTCCAATTACTCGCTTAATGAATAAAGTTGGAATGGTCAAGCCAGACAATACACCTTACAGTTTCGGTAAATGCCTATTTGCACGATGTACTAACTAAAAGACTACCCACGCAGAAAATGAGCCAAATTGAAGAGTTGCTGGCACACTGGTGGAAACCTGCTTGAGTCAAGCGGGTTTCACCGATGTTTACTCATTGGTGATGTCCAATGAGAGCTTTTTTATTCTGCTAAAACAAAAACCGGTGTTTTTATATAAAATTTATTCACACAAAAAACTTTGGATTTTTGGCTTAGGAATTGTCTAGATCGAAATAAAGATGACTTAGAAAAATTAAGGTGTGTAAGTCTCTATTTTAGTAGGCGTTAATAAAAAACTCATTAAGTCTCGACCCACTACTAATGGACCTTGATAATTTACCTTAGTCCGTTGGATTAACACCTCATCAGGAATACCAATAATTTTAGACGAAACTCCATTTACAATGTGACTATATACTGCCATTTTAGGTTTAGTTTGATTAAAAATTTCACCTGCCTCTCGAGGATTAGTATGATGAGCATACACTTGTGGCACGGCATGAATATCTTGAAACTCTGCTACTTCATGTATCAATAAATCAACACCTTTGCCATATTTAAGCACATTAGCAGTGGGAATTGTATCACCACTTATCACTACTGAACGCCCAGCATAATCCACCCTATAACCTAGGGCAGGTTGAATCGCACCATGATGGTCATGTTCAACTTTAAAGGCAGTGACGACTACGCCATTTTGATTAAAAACAACACCGCCTTCAGCAGGAAATTCATGAGCAACAATATTAGTGGTATCTTTTTTTAGCTCACCATCTGCTACTCTCACTCGAATATCATCTGCATGGGCTATCTTCAACCCTTCTACTAAAGCAAGGACGCCAGTTGGTCCATATACATTAAAATCACCTTGACGACCTCCAAAAGCAGGTATATATCCTGTCATCCACATATCACTAAGACCATTTACATGGTCGGAATGATAATGGGTTAAAAAAACACCATCCACCTTTCCTAGCGGTATACCTGCTTGGGTTAAACGAATGACTGCTCCTCGCCCTGCATCAAAAACAAGATTATATCCTCCAGCTTGTACCAATGTAGACATACCAAAACGTTGTTCACTAGGTACAGGACTACCTGTTCCCAATAAAGTTACACGCATTTCATCTTTATTTGGAGAAATACGGGCAGGATGAGTGCTCGCAAGATGCAAGTATTCATTATTACTCGTTACTGCTTTGCTCCTACCTTGTGAAACAGATGTAGGGGTATGAACACAGGCAGTTAATAGTAAAGGTAGAATAAGACCAGAAGCTGCTGTTACTATTGATTTTTTATTCATAACTTATCCTTGTTTAGCTCTTAAATACTGAGACTGAAATCTTGTATCATTCATTGTATGACTTACTCAGAAATAGATTGTCACCATTCTCCTAGACAGGAGGTAACCTCATTTTGAAGCTGCATCAAATGCTTCTGGGCTCATTCCGTCGAGATGAGAATGATGCCTGATTCGATTGTAAAACATCTCGATATAATCAAACACATCCGCACGAGCCATTTCTCGTGTTTTATAGATTCTCTTTTTAATTCTGTCCTTCTTTAAGCTGCTAAAAAAGGATGCTTAAACAGCATTGTCCCATGAGCTGCGACTAAAAGGTAAGCATCCGGTGAATCCCCACTTTTTCTAGCTGTTTAGTACCTCGATAGTGTCCACTATCAATTTAAGTGGGAATTTAAAAAGTATTCCTTCAATGGCATTTAAATTTAAGCTTATCCGAAAAGCCCATTCAATTATCTTTGCTTCCATATCTACCTAACCATGGAAATTTAACAAACTCCACTCAACGTCCAGAAAATACTTGGCGTGGTTCCAGCTTCAATACAGGGCGCACGCTCAACGCAGCGGCAACCACGCAAACCAGTACAACAGTTATAGCACCCAGCAAAGGCATGAACCACATCATTCGAAACGGATACCCAGCCATGATTGCCAACTGCCCTATAATGGCACAGAGCCCAAGCCCGAGACCAGTTCCAAGCAGCCCGCATAGACGGGTCTGGGCGAACACCATCGTCAAAAGAAGTCTCGGTGTGGCACCCATCGCACTTAGTACAGCATAATTACGCAGGTTTTCGTTGGTGAACATGTAGAGCATTACTCCTGTTACGCCAAAGCCGACTGACATAGCCAAAGTAAGCATTGCTGCGATGTCACCCACATCTTCAGAGTTAACCAGAAACCAATCAACCGTATCTGATTTAAACGCTGCAGACGTACGCGCACGCAAACCCATTGCCGACTCAATGCGCATCGCTAAGTCTTCGGGAACCACCTTTGGTGCAGCGGTTACAAGCATGAATGTGAGCCGACGTCGTTCCGGTGGCAAAATTCGAGTCGCATTCGAAAAAGTCGTATATAGCAGTGGACGCGGTGGGAATCGGGGAAGTCCTTGCGATTGACCGAGAATCCGCACGCTGTGATCATTGACGAGTAATTCATCACCTGTTGTCAGTTCACGGGTGGGCGCATCAAAATCCAATTTGCCATGTGGCGATTGATCTGAACTTTGAAATGAGGTCTCTAACTTACCGCTAGTTCCCCCGCATCAACCACCACGGCATCAGATACTCTCAGCAAGCTAGGCATCACATCATCTTGGATGGATGGCATCGTAATAAGCTTTTTGGTTTTGATAAATCAAGCTTTCTACAGGTATATTGAGAAAAATCGGATTCCACTGGCTTAAGGTTAAAGTTTGCCATAAACGCCCCATACGCCCGTTGCCATCAGCAAATGGGTGTATAAACTTAAACTCATAATGAAATACTAAACTCTGAATTAATGGGTGCTCATCATTGCCTTCAGCAAATGGGTTTCTTGATCAGGATTCCAATTTTGAATTTATACATATGCTTTTAGGGCATTACGGACTTCTTGAACTTCTTTAGGTGGAGCAATCATAGTCTTGCCATTCAGAATCGCTGTGATTTGCTCTGTACTCAAGGTATTCCCTTCAATTGCTAAAAAAGACCCTTGAATCGTTCGAATATGATTGGTTTTTCGCAATTTAAGGCTATCTTGGGTTTGGGTTAATGCAGTCAAACTGCCCTATTGATTCACTCATTTGTGCAATCAAGTGAATAATTTTAGAGGTGATCGTATAAGGCGGTTGATATTTCATGCCATTCCTAATTGATGTAAAAACAAAGCACAGTTTATTAAACTCTAAAATCTTAATATTTCATAGTTTAGTGAGTAATACCTGCTATAAGCATGCTTATATTTTATTTTCTGAAACAGTGAGATAACTAATCGCTATTTCAGAAAATAAACCTATACATTCTCGTTAAAATACATAGTAGTTCTTCACTACAGGACAGGATTATGTTTATTCATGCCGACTTTTCACAACCCGTCATCATCAAGCCAGAGGATTATCATTGGGTGAAATCTCCAGGAGGTGAAGTCGATAGAATGATGCTTGATCGTATTGGTGATGAAAAAGCACGCGCAACTAGTCTTGTGAAATATGCACCAGAATCTACCTTTCCTGAACATCAGCATCCGTTGGGTGAAGAAGTCCTCATCTTGTCAGGCATTTTTACCGAGAATGCTGAAGATGATTATTCGACGGGCTGGTATTTACGTAACCCTCATCGTTCAACTCATCGGGTTTCTAGTAAAGCAGGTTGTTTAATCTTTGTGAAACTGATGCAAATGACTGAACATGAGATAGATCCCACCCGCATTAATACAAATGATCCAGCGAATTGGAAACTTACCGAAGATCGGATGATATGCCCGTTATTTAAATCTGAATATGAGCAAACCTATTTAGAAAAGCTAAAACCTGATCAAATTTTCGTAGAAAAATCAGAACAAGGGATTGAGTTTCTCATTATCAAAGGTCAACTATTTTCCGGCACTGAAATATATCCAGAAGGTTCGTGGGTTCGCCTTCCCATAAATTTTGCTGCTAAATTTCAAGCAGGTCCATCAGGTGCAACTCTTTATGTCAAAACTGGCCATCTACAACATGCTATAGATGTATGGGGAAATAAATAATAATGGGGCGACCTTGTGTCTAGGATACTGAGAGCAGTCCATTATATTAACTTTGATATATCCACTCAGCAGTCGGCCACTTCTTCTCATTAATTGATTGTTCTACACAATTTACAATCTCACGTGAGATGATACGGATATGCTTGGGAATATTTCTAGTTGAATGTACTGCTAAAGTAATCACTCGAGAAAATGCTGGATCTATAATTGGGCTGACTTTTAATAATCCTGACCTAAACTCATTAACCACAGATACCAGAGGTAATATAGTATATCCAAACCCTTGAATAACAAGTTGTTTTTGTATATTCAAATCATTCGTTTCCGCATACACATTTAAATCAGATCCATATTGTTTATAAGCTTGTTCTATTAAAGATCTCAAACGATGAGGATGACAAGGCAAAATTAATGGAAAATTTTCCATATTTTTAAGTTCAAAAAACTTATTTTGTTGTAGTGAGGATTGAGCTGATCCTATTAAAAATAATGGCTCTTTCACTAATGGAGTTAAATCAATTAATTTTGAAGGGGTAGAGTCATACATCAAGGCTAAGTCGATATCCCCTGCCTCGAGCCACTCTTTTAAATGTCCAGAATATCCAACTGAGATTTTAACTTGTACTTCAGGATATTTTTCTTTAATCAAGCTCATGATTAAAGTAGAAAGTAATTCGCTAATACTTGATAACACACCAATATGGACTTTTCCTCTAATAATACCTTTACTTGCAGTTAACTCTAGTTTCGCACTCTCAACATCCTCCAAAATTCTTCTCGCATAGGGTTCAAGAACCTTACCATCATCAGTTAAAGCCATGCCATGACGAGATCGATGAAATAGTTTCACCCCTAATTCTTCTTCCAACATTTGGATTTGGCGTGATACCGCTGGCTGTACAATATTCAACATAGCCGCAGCTTTAGTGAGATTTTCAACTTCTAATATAGTAATAAAAGTTCGTAATTGCTTAATGTCCATTTCAATAGTTTTCTAGCATCCATTCCATCAAAATATACTATTTTTATTTTCAATCCATAGCAATATATGATCAAAAAGAAGAAAAGATCGAAATAAGGATATTCAAATGAAAAGTACCTTTACTAACTACCAAGAAATTCGTGAAGCAGTCCGTTCACTTTGTGCAGAGTTCCCTGCAGAGTACCATCGTAAAATTGACGAAGAGAAAGCATATCCTGAGGAATTCGTCGATGCTTTAACAAGGGCGGGATGGCTTGCTGCGATGATTCCAGAAGAATATGGTGGTTCTGGTTTGGGTCTGACTGAAGCTTCCATTATTATGGAAGAGATTAACCGTAGCGGTGGAAATTCAGGTGCATGTCACGGCCAAATGTACAACATGAGCACTCTATTGCGGAATGGTTCAAAAGCGCAGAAAGAATTGTATTTACCTAAAATAGCAACAGGTGAATGGCGCTTACAATCTATGGGTGTAACTGAACCAACTACGGGAACTGATACCACTAAAATACGTACTACTGCCGTAAAAAAAGGTGACCGTTATGTGGTGAATGGTCAAAAAGTTTGGATCTCAAGAGTCCAACACAGCGACTGGATGATTTTACTTGCCCGTACAACTCCATTGGCAGAAGTGACTAAAAAATCTGAAGGTATGTCAATTTTCATGGTAGATATTAAAGAAGCTATGAAATCTGGCATGGTTGTTCAACCAATTCCAAATATGGTGAACCATGAAACGAACGAATTATTTTTTGAAAATTTAGAAATTCCTGAAGAAAACCTGATCGGTGAAGAAGGTAAAGGTTTTAAATATATTTTAGATGGTTTAAATGCAGAAAGGACCTTAATTGCCGCTGAATGTATTGGTGATGGTTACTGGTTTATGGATAAAGCCACCCAATACGTCAAAGACCGTGTAGTGTTTGGTCGTCCAATTGGGCAAAACCAAGGAGTGCAATTCCCATTAGCAGAAGCTTTTATTGAGGTTGAAGCTGCCAATTTAATGCGTTTCCGAGCATGTGAATTATTTGATCAAGGTCAAGCTTGTGGTGCTGAGGCTAATATGGCGAAATATTTAGCAGCTAAAGCAAGCTGGGAAGCAGCCAACCACTGCTTACAATTCCATGGTGGTTTTGGTTTTGCAAATGAATATGACATTGAGCGTAAATTCCGTGAAACACGTTTATATCAAGTTGCACCTATTTCAACCAACCTAATTTTAAGTTACGTAGCTGAACATTTACTTGATTTACCTCGTTCATTCTAATAAGAGGCAATAAAAATGACTCAACCAACAAAGCCGAATCGTTCTTATTTATTTGTTCCTGCAAACCGTGTTGAGCGTTTTGAAAAAGCTCTCAACACTGGAGCAGATGCAGTCATTATAGATTTAGAAGATGCTGTACCGGTAGAACTGAAAGTTTCAGCACGTGAGATGCTGAAACAGTGGTTAGTTGAGCATCCTGAATATCAAGTTTTGATTCGCGTCAATGCCAAACAAACAACATGGTTTGCAGAAGATATTCAACTTGCCAAGTTTGATAATGTCAGCGCGATTGTCTTACCCAAAACAGAATCTGCGGCAGATTTGGAGGCTATTATCCAACTGCGAAATATTGCAATTTATCCCTTAATTGAAACACCTTTGGGCGTTGCCAATGTACGTGAAATTGCGACTGCGGTAGCAACACGTGCATTAATGTTTGGTTCGATTGATTTTCAATTAGAAATGAATATGCAAGGTTCATATCACGAACTGCTATATTTCCGGAATGAAATTGTTTTAGCTTCCCGCTTGGCGAATATTGAAGCACCTATAGATGGTGTCACTGTAGATTTTAAAGATACTGCTTTAATTCAACTTGAAACTGAACAAGCTAAAAATTTGGGCTTTGCAGGCAAGCTTTGTATCCACCCGAATCAAGTGGAATTAGTAAATCAGGTATTTAGCCCAACGGCTACAGAAATTGAATGGGCAACCCGCGTTTTACAAACTGTTGATGCAGCACAAGGTCAAGCTGTGAGCTTAAATGGCAAGATGATTGATCTGCCCGTAATTCTCAAAGCTCAACAAATTTTACAACAAGCCACTTTTAGCGCTTAAGTGTTGAAGATGAACCATTCAGATAAGGATATCCAAATGAGAAATTTTGATGCGTGGATTGGGAAAAAAGAAATTTCTAACGATTTTAGCTATTCTCGCCCTGTCGCGATGATGCAGGCTTTACTTAATCAAGAACAAAAAAATCTAGCAGAATTACCATATTTATATCATTGGTTTTATTTCCTGCCTATCATCAATGCGGGAGATTTAGCTGAAGATGGTCACCCAAAAAAAGGTGGATTTTTACCTCCTATCCCATTCCCGAAAAGAATGTGGGCAGGTGGTCGTCTGCAATTTTTAAAGCCAATTGCGGTCAATCAAAATATTCGCCGTGAATCTGAAATTGCAAAAATTGAACTCAAACACGGTAAAAGTGGCGATATGTATTTTGTCACGGTAAAACACTCTATTTTTGCAGAAGATGAGCTCGCCATTATTGAAGAACAAGATATTGTTTACCGTGAAGCCAGTAACCAAATAGCAGCCAAAAAACCTGACTCTGCAAAACCAGTTACTGCCAAACCTTATAGCTATAAAAAGCAGTTCCCGATAGATACCGTGACTTTATTCCGTTATTCGGCACTCACCTTTAATGGTCATAAAATTCACTATGATCGTCCTTATGCCACCCAAAAAGAAGGTTATCCAGGCTTAGTAGTCCATGGTCCTTTACTTGCAACTTTATTACTACACACCTTTACCCAAGAACATCCTGAGCAAGAAGTCGCAAGTTTTGAATTCCGCGCACTGAATCCTCTATTTGATTTTAATGTATTTTTCATTTGTGGCGATGTACACACGCAAGATGGTGAACTCTGGATTGAAAAAACTGATGGCCAACTTACAATGCAGGCTAAAGTCACTTTTAAATAAGCAATCCAAACCAAAGTAAGGATCAAATAAAGGAGAAACAACATGCGACCTTTAGAAGGGATTACCGTTATTACTTTGGAACACGCAATTGCAGCACCATTTTGTACTCGCCAACTAGCTGACCTAGGTGCACGTGTCATTAAAATTGAACGTCCCAATGTTGGAGACTTTGCCCGTAAATACGATGAACGTGTCGATGGTATGTCTTCACATTTTGTTTGGACTAATCGCTCTAAAGAAAGCTTAACTTTAGATGTGAAAGCCAAACCTGCACAAGATATTTTAAAACAGCTCATTCAACGTGCCGATGTATTAGTACAAAATCTTGCACCGGGTGCAGCATCACGCTTAGGACTTTCTTATGCGGCATTAAGTGAAATTAATCCTAAAATTATTGTGTGTGATATTTCAGGCTATGGTGATGACTTGGACAATCCAGGTCCTTATCGTGATAAGAAAGCTTATGACTTATTGATTCAAAGCGAATCAGGATTTCTCTCCATCACGGGTACGCCTGATGACTATGTCAAAGCAGGGTGCTCAATTGCTGATATTGCAGCAGGTATGTATGCCTATACCAATATTCTAGCAGCATTACTGGAACGTGAAAAAACATGCAAAGGCAAACGTATTGACGTATCCATGCTTGAAAGCATGACCGAGTGGATGGGGTATCCCCTATATTATACTTTACGTGGTGATTCTGCCCCGCCTCGTACAGGTTCTGCGCATGCTACAATTTACCCTTACGGACCATTTCCAACAGGTGATCACAAAAAAGTGATGCTTGGTATTCAAAATGAACGTGAGTGGCAGGCATTTTGTCAGATTGTTTTAGAACAGCCTGAATTGGCACAACGTGCTGAGTTTATTAACAACACGCAACGTTCTAAACACCGTGACAGCTTAAGACAAATTATTTTGCAAATTTTTGACCAACTGACGCAGTTACAAGTCATAGAACGTTTGGAAAAGGCCAATATTGCCAATGCCAGTGTCAATGAAATGCAAGATGTTTGGCATCATCCACAACTTCAGGCACGACAACGCTGGACCGAAGTCGATACACCAATTGGTAAAGTGCCCACACTGAAACCTGTGGGCTTAAAAGATGAAGTAGATTTTGTGATTAAAGCCGTACCAGATTTAGGGCAAAACTCTGCTCAAATTCTCCAAGAATTAGGCTATACAACTGATGAGATTGAAGGATTCATCACACAATCAATTATTTAATATTTTTTCCTTTTGAAAGTGTTGAAATTTATGCGCAGCAATTTCTAGGAAATACCATACATCACAAGGGTACATTCAACAATGGTGATGTTTTACTACCCAAACTCTTCACTTTAATTCTTTAGGTTATCACTCCTCTAGGGGGGTGATTTTAAAAATAGATAAAATAATAAATTTATAAAAACCTATTAGGTAAATTTTTGTTTGTAATTTTATTCTTAATAAGGATGCTATTTCGATAGCACCCTTAAAAAACTATACTGCCGTTTTTAATTTAGGCTGAATAAGAATA
The DNA here is from genome assembly GCF_013004295.1 of Acinetobacter sp. ANC 5414. Lineage (NCBI taxonomy): Bacteria > Pseudomonadati > Pseudomonadota > Gammaproteobacteria > Moraxellales > Moraxellaceae > Acinetobacter > Acinetobacter sp. ANC 5414. The sequence continues at coordinate 223,919 of NZ_JABERM010000030.1, read as the reverse complement.
GGGATAAGTTTTTGTAACTCAGTAATAGAAATATCTTTAACAATTTCTATTACTTTTACCCCATCAGGCTCAATCTCAAAAGTTGCATAATCTGTATAAACTCGACTTACACACTCTAGACCTGTTACAGGGTAACTACATTGCTCCAAGAGTTTAGATTCTCCCTTTTTATTTAAAAGCTCCATTATGATATAAACCTTTTTGGCTCCAACAGCTAAATCCATTGCACCACCAACAGCAGGTACAGCATTAGGAGAATCTGTGTGCCAATTAGCTAAATCTCCTTTAGCTGAAACCTGATAAGCGCCAAGTACGCAAATATCTAGATGCCCACCTCTCATCATGCCAAAGGAGTCAGCGTGATGAAAAAATGAAGCCCCAGGCAATAATGCTATTGGCTCTTTACCTGCATTTATGAGATCCCAATCTTCATGTCCCTGTTCTGCCGCAACCCAACGCCCTAAAATCCCATTTTCCGTATGTAGAAAAACTTCTTTATCTGCATCAAAGTGATTAGCGACAAGTGTTGGTAAACCTATTCCTAAATTAACATAAGCCCCTTCTGGAATATCACGTGCTACACGCGCAGCTATTTGATTTCTAATTTCAATGCTCATGCTACTCCCTCCAAAAGTTGATTACGACAGATCAAAGATTTCACAAAAATACCTGGTGTGATTATATGTTCTGGATTTAACTCTCCTAACTCCACAACTTTAGACACAGAAGCAATTGTATGTTTTGCTGCCATAGCCATTACTGGACCAAAATTACGCGCTGCTTTACGATAAGTTAAATTTCCCCATCGATCGCCCAATTCCGCTTTAATCAGAGCCACATCAACATGTATTGGATATTCCAGTACATAATGTCGCCCATCGATACACTTGGTTTCCTTCCCTTCTGCCAATAGAGTGCCATAACCTGTAGGTGTATAAATTGCTCCCAATCCGACACCTGATGCACGCAATCTTTCAGCTAGATTACCTTGAGGAACTAGCTCCAACTCCAATTTTCCTGCCTGATATAGCTCGTCAAACACATAAGAGTGGCTCATACGAGGAAAAGAGCAAATAATTTTGCGTACTTGCCCAGCTTTTAATAAAGCGGCAATTCCTTCCTCATGATTTCCAGCATTATTACTAACTAATGTTAAGTCCTTAGCACCATGCTCAATAAGTGCATTGATTAAATCTTCAGGCTGACCTGCCCCTCCGAATCCACCAATTGCAATTGTTGAACCATCCTTAATTACAGATACCGCCTCATATGCGCTACTTATTATTTTCGAAATCATTGATCTTTCCATAAAAAGAAGGAATAGCCACATAATGTTCTATCCCTTCTAAAAATCATTAATTATGCAAAATTTAAAATTGCATTTTTAAATTCTTCTGGCTGTTCAACATTACCAATATGTGCAGCACCCTTTACAGCAATTAACTCTGCATTAGGAATCGCATTCGCAAGTTCTTGCATGACACTAACAGGTGTTGATAAATCTTCTGTTCCAGCAATTGCTAAAGTAGGACACTTAATTTCACTAAGCTTTGCACGAACATCAAAATCTGCTACAGCTTTGCAAGTATTCGCATACCCAACAGGATTAAAAGTCATCAGCTCATCAAGTAGACTTTGGGCAAAAGGATTCGTTTCTGCTGTCCCTGGATTATACCAACGACTTTTTGTTGCTTCTAAAATAGAATCCAAACCACCCTCTAATACTTTATTTGCACGATCATGCCAGAAAGCAGGTTCGCCAAATTTAGGCGCTGTACAACACAAAATTAGACGTTCAACACGTTCAGGATGCTTGATAGCCAACATTTGACCAATCGCACCACCTAAAGAAAGTCCAGCATACGTAAATTTATCAATATTTAAATGATCAACAACTTCAATTACATCCTCAGCAAATTGTTCAACTGATGATGACTCTAAACCTAAATTTTGAGATTGGCCATGACCTCGGGTATCAAAAGCTACAACAAAAAAATTCTTTGCTAAATCATCTATGATATTGTTCCACATATTAGATGAAGTACCTAATGAGCTTCCTAATACCAATGCCTTATTTCCTTGTTTTCCAAAAGTTTTATAATAAATCATGTGTTCCTCACAATAGTCAATTTGGTATATATCACCACTTATGATTTTGGTTTTTTATGATATATATTCAAATACTATTTTTATATCATCGTCATAGTCAGAGTAGGTCTCAAATGGAATTTAGACTTTTGCGATCTTTTTTAGTTGTTGCAGAAGAACTAAACATTGGTCGGGCAGCAAAGCGTTTATTTATCGCACAACCACCGTTATCGAAACAAATTCAACAATTGGAAGAGGAACTTGGTTGCCAGCTCTTTGAAAGGATCCCTAAAGGACTAAAGCTTACTCCTGAAGGTGAAACACTCGTCATTGAAGCAAAAAAAGTGAAACTAGCATTAGAAAATACTGTTGCTGCCGTTACTAAATCGAATCAAGGAAGTTTAGGGACTGTTAATATTGGTTTTTCGGGTGCGTTACCAAGTACTGTACTCCCCAAATTATTTAGCCAAACTGAAAAACTTTATCCAAACATAAACTTCCAGATTCATCGTAAATCAAACTCAAATCTAGTTTTAGAAAGTGTCGCTAAAGGAGATATTGATGCTGGTATTGTTTTATTACCAATCTCTACTCTAGGTATTTCACATACAGTCATTAGCAAACACAATCTAATCGTAGCATTACCTAAACATCATAAACTGGCACACAAAAAATCTGTTTCAATGCATGAATTAAGGGATGAAAAATTTATTACGAATCATGCATACAAAGGTTCTGTCATTCGTGAAGTTTCAATTAAAGCATGCGTTAATGCTGGATTTAATCCGAATATTTACAAAGAAACAGATGACACTTATGCAATATTAATTTTAGTTGCTGCTGGATTTGGAATTACGCTGACATTAGAAGGGCTGGAAAGTATTCAGTCTTCAGACATAACTTATCTTCCTCTAGAAGACGCTGAATTATGTGTTGAATTAGCAGTAGTATGGCGTGAAGGAAATCCATCAAAGCTTCTCAAAAATGCACTCAATACTCTACCGAAGAATTTATTATAAATAAAAAAACCCACTCAATTGAGTGGGTTTTTTTAGATTACTTTATTTTTTTAGAGCAGAAGGATGTTCTGCTAAAGCAGTCACTTGCATTTCCATATATGGAAATAGCGGAAAGCCTGACAATATTTGATGTAATGCATCATTGGATTCAACATCAAAGATGCTTACGTTTGAAAATTTTCCAACTACACGCCAAATATGAGGAAACTGTCCATTTTTCATAAACTTTTGTCCATATTCACGTTCTTTCGCAATAATATCAGCCCAAACATCCGGATCAATATCATGTGGTTTTTTTACTGTCATTTGAACCATGTATAACATGCTATACCTCTTCCTTAATGGTTAATACTTTTGATAATTGCAGCCATGCCTTGTCCGCCTCCAATACACATTGAAATCAGACCATACGTACCGCATGATGATTGAAGTTCATTAATCAAGGTAGTCATAATACGAGCACCAGTAGCTCCTATTGGATGCCCTAATGAAATCCCTGAACCATTTACATTCAATTTGTTGTAATCGGCTTCACTAAAGTTTAAAGCATGTGTACATGCTAAAAGTTGAGCAGCAAAAGCCTCATTAATTTCGATTCGATCCATATCATTTAAAGTAAGACCTGTGCTGCTTAGTATTTTTTGTATCGCTGGTACAGGACCTATACCCATAGCAGCACTAGGCACACCTGCGATAGACCAATCAACAATTTCAGCTAAAGGTTTAAGCTGTAATTGTTGAACAATTGTCTCACTCGCAATCAAACAAAATGCTGCTGCATCATTTTGCCCAGATGAGTTACCTGCAGTCACTGTTGCATTTGGATCATCTTTATACAATATTGGCTTCAATTTACTTAATTGATCCAATGTTGTATCTGATCTTGGATGTTCATCTGTGTCGATTAATTTGCCTTTAACGTTTAAAGGCAGAATTTCATTTTTAAATTTACCCGTATTTAATGCTTTGCATGCTTTCATGTGACTTTGATAAGCTAGCTCATCTTGGGCTGCACGACTAATATTGAATTGTTTTCTCAAATTTTCAGCCGTCTCAAGCATTCCTCCCTGAATCGGGTTTTTCTGTCCATTTGCATAAATACGTCCATACTTTAGAGAGTCTTTGAGATTAATATCACCAAATCCTCCCCATCTTAATGTCGTACTATAAAAGGGGGCTTGGCTTAAAGATTCAGCTCCTCCAGCAATCACTAAATTAGCTTTACCAGTTTGAATCATCATCATTGCATCAATAATTGCTTGTAAACCAGAAGCACATCGTCGATCTACACTGTACCCACAAACACTATCTGGTAATCCAGCATCTAAAGCTAAAGCCTTTCCAATATTAGCTGCTTCTGCTGTGCCATAACCCTGGCCCACAATCAACTCATCTAGATGTTTAGCAATTTCTGTATTCTTTGAAACTATATGCTGGATTAATGGAACTGCTAAATCTAGTGGGCTTAAGCTTTTAAAAACACCACCCATTTTCCCAATTGGAGTACGAATTGCATCACAAATATATACTTTGGTATTTTTCATAATTAAGACTTCGCTAAATCAAGAGTTGCATTTAGAGGCTGAGTCTTTTTATTGAATCGGAAGCCATTAATCGTAATTAGCAAACCAATAACCGTAACGATAGCAACGTAGTAGGCTGGTGCCAAGTTATTACCAGTCTCTGCAATTAAATAAGTTGCGATATAAGGTGCTGTTCCACCAAGTAGACCATATGCCAAGTTGTATGACAGTGCACTCGCGCTATATCGAATATGAGCAGGAAATAATTCAACCATCAATAATGGAGTAATCGTACAGATAAAGCCCATCACGATACCAAAAATACTTAGACCAATAATCGATGTTGTTAAGTCACCCGTACTAAGTAATTGGAAAGCAGGTACAATTAAGAGAGACATTACAATTGCTGATACAAGGGCTACTTTTGGAATACCTATACGATCAATTAATTTACCCGCAAAATAACACGCAAATGAGAACAAGATTAAAGCGATAATATACACTGATAATGCCTGTGGTCTCGCCATTTGTGCAGTATTTGTCATAAAGGTAATCGTATACCCTGTGAGCATATAGAAACCAAGACCATTCAAAGATGCCCAACCAAATAGGGTCAACATATTCATTTTTGAAGCTTTGAATGCTTCAACTAAAGGAGCATGCTTTTCTTCTTTAACCTGAGTTTGAATCGCCTGGAATTCTGGAGTTTCTTCTACTTTATTACGTAAATATAAACCTACAATTCCTAATGGGCCAGCGATCATAAATGGAACTCGCCATCCCCAAGAGTTAATTACTTCTGGATCTAACAGTTGAGTCATAATTAGACCAACTAATGCTCCACCAATAATACCTAACGCCGTTGCAATAGGATTAATACTACCGTAAAGTGCTTTTTTACCCTTTGGAGCAAACTCGATTACAAAAGAACTTGAGCCTGCATATTCACCACCAGCTGATAGCCCTTGGCAAACTCGCCAAACTACCAATAAAATTGGAGCCATCAGTCCAATAGACTCATATGTAGGTGTTAAACCGATAGCTAAGGTTGCAATACTCATGAGTAATACTGCAGCAGATAAGGCTTTTTTACGTCCATACTTATCACCATAATGCCCAAATATTACCCCACCAATCGGTCTAGCTAAAAATCCTAATGCAAAGACTGCAAATGTCGCCAATAAGCCTGTTGTTGGATTATCTGAAGGGAAAAAGTGTATTGCGATAATAGCAGCAAATTGTGCATACAACACAAAGTCAAACCATTCGACAAAGTTACCAATCCCTGCTGCTGTAATTGCTTTTTTACGAGCTTTTGCATCAATTGTTTTTTGCATTTCACTACTCCTTAATTTTGGTCAATCCAAATCCTATGGAATGCGCAAATTAATTTTTTTGATACTTTTCATTCATTAGAATCAGTTAAAAGTGGACTTTCTGTCTAATACTGATTCAATATCTAATCCATATCATTTTGATATCAACTTAGAATTTATAAATTGCAGCCAAATTCAGACGTGACACATCAACATCACTTCCATTAAAGACTTCTCGATTGCCATAGTGATACTCAACACCTAGATCTAAACTCTTAATTGGTGTGAAATATATATTTGCAGCATAATCCGTGAGGGTTTTATTCATTAAAGGATTGTTTTTAGCGTATGCAGTATCATCAGCGTACTGAAACAACGAGGCTGCTAAGTTCATCCGCCATAAAGGATTAAACTTATGTGAAAAGCCAATTACATAACTATCAAGCTCATTTAAATCCAAGTCATCTTCAGCAGCATTCACAGAAAAATCTCCCCCTGCTAAAGCATTATTTGCTGTTGATCCTTGAGCTGTGTAAGGAAGAAATTTCTGATCTCCCTCAATGTGATAATAATTTCCTTGAATTGAGCTAGATGGAGTTATCTGGTACTTCAAACCGGTACCCACTCCCCATCCCAACTTGTCTATATCTTTATCAGCTAAATGTGCTCGTTTTTCATTAACAAATCCTTGTACGAGCCCTGTAATGTCACCATTTTTATAAGTATATTTTGCTGTTAATGCTGGTAGCTCAGAAGAACGGCTGTTCACATATTCCAAAGCAGTTTTTAAATTATGGTGTTCGTCCAAAGTAAAATTATATCTAACCTGAGGTACGCGAACCCATGCTGTACCAAGGAATGCCGTGTAATCAACACTTTCGGTAGCCGTTTCCAAATTCCCTGTTAAAGAAACAGTTTGACCTAATAGCCAATTATTATAATCGATATAAGCATGACGTATTCTTAGCTTGCCATCACCTGAACCACCATCCCAAAAATCGGTTTCGATCTTAGCGTTTAAATCCTTACCATTGATATTTTTCTTTAAATCCACACCTAATCTTGAGGCTGTTAAGTTAAATTCTGATCGGTTTCCGTTTGTTCCTTCTAACGGCACAGAGTTTAACTTCCCAAATGTACCACCGTTAGATGACTCAAAATCAATTGCTCCATCTAAACGTAATTGTCCGTAAAACCTCAAATCATGTTCTGAAAATTGTGACTTAGAGTTATTATTTTTAAGTTGGTCTTGTTTAATTTCCTGCTGTTGACTAATTAGATACTGGCGAACTTTACGATCTTCCTCCATTTGCTGTTTTAATAATAAAATTTGATTTTCTAATTCTAGAATCTTTGAGTCGACCTGATTAGCATATGCTGGTGACACCATAATTCCCAACATACAGATAACGAGTTTTTTCTTCATCACATATTCCTTAATATTTTCTATCCATTTCTATGCTTTGCATAGACAAACATAAGATCAGACAAATACAGGCTTAGTGTCTAATATTGTTTAGATATCATCTAAATATTGATTTAGTATTTGTTTTTTATAGACGAGTATAATTTATTCAAAATTATGATGAATACTTGATTAATATTTTTTCTAATAAGAAATACAGATATTCCGCTGTAGAAGTATCAATAAAAACAGATAGTTAACTCGCCAATTTTAGCATCCGGAACTCCCTAGGGGATTTCATTTTTAATCCATGGCATGTGCGATATGTACTTTTTACCTAGAGCAATCTCTAGAGCATGTTTGAGAATTTCAGTTTCTACAGTTTTACGTCCCAGAATTTTTTTTAGTTGTTTGATCTTTGTCAAAAGTCCAAGAATAGACGAAATTTGTCTAGGAGAATGGTAGCAGTCCACCTATCGCTATCTATATTCCTTATACGCTTGCCAGTTGAAGATACGATAGATTTTAGCTGCAGTCTGATTCATCTGAGAATTATATTGCTGAATAAGCCGTTACGGACTGGTTTGTGCAACAAAGCCGTTTATTAGGGATAGTGCGCTCAATCAGCTCAGCTTCAATTGCTGGATTTAGATAGTTCTTTTGAAATGTTGCACGATGGGACAACCCTAATAATTACATCAATTCTAATAAAGCGGAAGTTCGGCATCGTTACCGTAAATTTAATGACTGGGATATTTTATCGGGGCTGACCCCAAAAAATTTAAAAGAATTATTTCAACGCCTGAATTTTATCAAAACACAACCTTCAATGGTCAGCTGGAGATACTATAACCAGAACATGGCAGCATGTGCCACTCCAATTATCACCAATCGACCAAAGAGACGGATTGGCTTGCTTCCCCCTTCTCTTTTTCCTTAGCAAATAATATTGTAGATTTTTAGTGATTGAATTGGCCTTAAAGTCATTAGTGGCTAATTGGACAAAGTTTGCTGGCTATAAAGATATGCCATATCTCATTATTACGTGATCAGTTATCCACAAAAGCATTGGTAATTAATAGTGATAAATAATAGATAAAAGAAGACATGATCACGCATGACCATGTCTTCAGATTTTATGCAATTTTAATAATAGGCTTGAGTGTTATGCCCTTATGACTATCCATAGCGGCTTGATTAATTTCATCAAACGCATAGAATTTCACAAGTTTATCAAACGGGAATTGGCCTTGCTGATAAAGCTTAACCAGTTCAGGAATGAACTTTTTAGGTGAACCACTTCCTTCGACCACACCCAAAATCGTTTTCCCGCCTAACAGTAAATCATTCACATCAAATTGAGCTGTGGTTCCTAAAGGTGGCGCACCAACTACGGCAATCTTGCCCAAAATACCAAGTGCATCAATACCTTGTTTCAATATTTCAGGTCGTCCAGTTGACTCCAGAGCAAAATTGATTCCTCCACCCGTTATTTCTTTAATCGCCTCTACAGGGTCTTGAGTCTTACTATTAATCACATGCGTCGCACCTAACTGCTTGGCTAACTCTAAACGTGATTCAACTATATCAACAGCGATGATGGTTGATGCACCACATACCTTTGCTGCTAGTAAGGCACTTAAACCCACTGCACCCGCGCCCCATGTCACAAAACTACTGGCAGGTGTAACTTTAAGAGCATTAATACATGCACCAGCACCCGTTTGAATACCACAACCTAAAGGACCAAGTAATTCAATCGGCACATCTTTAGTAACTTTAACAGCGTTATTTTCACGGCTTAACGCATACGTTGCAAAAGAAGACTGAGCAAAGAAATGGTCATGTACAACACCATGATCATGGGTACAAATTGCACTTTTCCCTTCTAAATCTGCACCACTAAAATTACGTCCGAAAAACTCTGAGCAATAGGCAGGATTCCCCGTATTACACTGCGCACATTTGCCACAGTAACCATAACTTAGAACCACATGATCTCCTACTTCAAGGTCAGTGACATTCGGTCCAATCGCTTCGATAATGCCCGCACCCTCATGTCCAAGAACAGCAGGCAAAGGCACTGGATAATATTGATCACGCACAATTAAGTCGGTATGACACATACCTGTGGCAACAACCTTCACCAAGACTTCATCACCTTTCGGTTGGCGAATTTTTAAAGGCTGCAATTCAAAATCTGCACCTTTACATGCTGTCACTGCAGCAACAATGTTTTTCATTTCGTTCATGTAATTACTTCCTGTAATGAATGGTTATATGAATTAAAAAGGATAATGTGGCGCTTGAGCCTGTACAGTCATCCATTGCCATTGGGTAAATTCATCCACATTGGCGGGTCCCCCAATACGTGTGCCGTTACCTGATGCACCAAAACCTCCAAATGGATTGACGGTTTCATCATTCACGGTTTGATCATTGATATGTAGCAAACCAACTTTAAGCTGAGCACCGAGCTGCATACCTCTTCCAATATTCGAGGTAATAATCCCAGCTGAAAGTCCATAGTTCCCATCATTTGCCAACTCAATAGCTTCTTCATCTGTGCCAAAAGGAATCAGTACAGCAACCGGCCCAAAAATTTCTTCGGTGAAAATTGAGTTATTCGACGTCACGTCAGCAAGCACTGTAGGTTCAAAGAAGACGCCATTCGCACGTCCACCAATTTCCAATTTAGCACCTTCTGAAACTGCTGCGTTGACCAATTGCTCTACACGTTGTGCTTGCTTGGCATTAATCAGTGGTCCAATCGTGACATTGCTGTCGCAAGGATTACCCACAACAAAATTCTTCACCTTTTCAATCACACACTGTTTAACTTGTGCATAAATCTTTTGATGGATTAAGATTTTCCCCGCAGTCATACAAATTTGACCTGAATGCAAAAAGGCTCCCCATGCAATATTTTCAGCGGCAAGTTCAATATCCGCATCGTCCAAAATAATCAGTGAGTTTTTACCCCCTAATTCCAAGGAAACTTTCTTCAAGGTCTTTGCCGCATTTGCACCCACAATTCGACCGACATGTGTAGAACCTGTAAATTGAATACTGGCAATATTTTGATCTAATGCAAGGGCTTCACCAACTTCTGCGCTACCTGGCAATACATGTAAGAGTCCCTTTGGCAAACCTGCCAATTCAAAAATTCGGGCAATCACATAACCACTACACACTGCCGTACGTTCGTCAGGCTTAAGTACAACAGCATTACCTAATGCCAAGGCAGGAGCTACAGCACGTAAAGCTAAATATAATGGGAAATTAAAAGGAGAAATGACTCCAACCACCCCCAAAGGTACACGTTTAGCTATACTTAACTTTCCATTTTGTGTGGGTAATAACGTGCCCTGATCAGCAGCAGGCAAAGCAATACAATGTTTAAGCACTTGAATCGCAATGCTAACTTCAAAGCCAGCTTTAAGCTGTAAAGAACCACTTTCTTTAACCAACCACTCAATTACTTCTGCTTGATTTTCTGTTAGTAAATATACTGCTCGTTCAAATACTGCTTGGCGTTCTTGATAGCTCATCTCCCACCATTGTTGCTGTACCATCTTGGCTTGTTGGGCAGCCACCACAACATCCTGAGCTGAAGCATAACCAATTTCACCCAAACTGTGCCCTGTTGCCACTTCAACCACACCATAACTGAGTTGAGCTGATTGCCATGCACCGTTAAACAGTTTTTTATCCCAAATTTCTTTTATTAATATCGACATAAAGACCTCTTGATAATGGATTTATAGAGCCCACACATCCTTGCATTTTCATCGTTGTAAAATTAACGCGATGAATGTGTAGTCTTAGCACATGCTTTGAATTAAAAAATGTAAAGCAGGCGTAAATTCAGTCCCAAGTCTTTTTTAAATCCACTTTCGACCTGTGTATCTGAAACTAACTGCGTACTCAGTTGCGTTTTGGCATTCAGCATTTGTTGAAATTCGAATCGGACCTGCTGCTTTTCCATATTTTGATCAAGGTGAATGCCATCTAACGATTGTTCACCACCATAATTAGCCGCGTAGCCCAAAGCAACTCTTTGCGTTGCATTCAAGTCATAACGTAAATTGATTTGTGTTTGATAACTGCTATCTTGTGACAGCGTTTGATGACCATCGCCTGCTTCATCATTGTCACCATACCAAATGACATCTTGATAAAACTCTAAACCCAATTTTCCATAAAGCGGTTGTACCCATGCCATTTGTAAATCATATTTAAAGCGGTTTTCCCCCAGATTTACGGCATCATGCTTATCATAGCTTCCTATGGGTAAAGTAATTAATGGGGTTAATGCGAAGTAACGCCCAGAAGTACCTTGTTCAGGTTGATTGATCAGCCAAAATGAAGAGGCAATAATCGGATCTGCAAAACCTGAGGCATCATTTAAATGTACTCCTCCAATTTGGGTATTCCGTACTGATCCAAATGGCAAAATAATTTGAGGATCTGCGCGTACACCCGCAATATCGGTGAAATGAATAAAACGTGCTATACCAACATCTGAGGTAGAGTCCGCATCAGTTTTATGACCATTTTGATAATAGCCATTCATTTCACTATGTTGATAATAGAACACACCAACATTTGTTCCTTTAGGTAAAGCGGTGTAATCCCCTACATTGACATCAATCGCATAACTATGCTGAGCCAAGAAAGAACCCAACATCAGAATTAACGCATTTTGATTCCTAAAATGCATAACATGTTCCCTTTTATCCAAATTTTCCTTAATCACTCATCTCTTTTTTTAAAGGTGTGCAGGGCATTTTAATCCCTATAAGATTTCCAAAAACATTGAGTACCTTTCTCAATTGAGTATGAGTAAAACAATAATTGCAGTTTACATGCCAACTTTTAAATTGATAAAAAACAATATCTTAAATTTGAATTAAAATTCATGCTGTCCATAATCCAGACACAATAAAAAGGACTGTCCAATTACTGGACAGTCCTTTGTAAAGGCATATTTAGAAAAGCATTAAAGAACGATGGTTTCAAAATATCGACATAAGATGAGTAATACTCCAGATGCTGTACTTGAATAGCCAAGAACCAGCATTGAATAGAAAAATATCTGCGAGAACGCTACAGAGGTCATCAGGAATAACGATTAACTACTGATGTATTTATAGACTGTTGTTCTGGAAATATTTAAGCGCTTTGCAGTACGCGCAATATTACCATGTTCTTCATCTAGCACCTGCATGACCATGTGCTTGGTCATTGCATTCAAATTATTGTTTTCCAAACTCAGTATCGACTGATTTTTATTTTGAGCGCTCAATGGGCAATCATGCAAATAAAGCTGATTCAACACATCATCGTCATTAAATGCAGCTGATAACCGAACAATATGAATCAGTTCTCGGATATTGCCAGACCATGGATAGGCATTAAATTGTTGCTCCACTTTAGCAGACCACTGGAGCACCCCAAACTGATCCAGAATTTGATGAAAGATCTCTTGTTTATTTTGACGTAAACGTAAGGGTTCTAAATGTACTTGAAAACCGCAGATTCGATAATACAAATCGCGACGAAATGACTGCTGTTCAATTTTAGATGTAAGATCCTGATGCGTTGCGCATAACAACTTGAAAGAAGACTTCATGGGTTTACGCCCACCCACACGATAGAACTGCTGATCCTGTAGAACCCTTAGAATTTTGACTTGCAAATGCAAAGGTAAATCACCAATCTCATCGAGAAAGAGAATCCCTTGATCTGCCAGTTCAATAAGCCCTTTTTCGCCTTGTTTCTTAGCACCTGTAAATGCTCCGCCTTCATAACCAAATAATTCAGATTCAAGTAAATGATCTGGAATAGCACCACAATTAATGGAAATAAATGGTAAGCCTGGATCAAGGTGCTGATGCAATTGTTGTGCAAAATGATCTTTCCCTGTACCCGTCTCTCCTGTAATAAGGACTGGAATATCTGCTTTTAATGCTTTCAGTGCCTGATCCAAAATATGGTTCGATGCTATTTGCTTTGGATATTTTAGAGTATCTATATTCAACTGACTTAATTTTGCATAAAAAAATGCATGATCATAACTTTGAATCAAAAATGAATCGCTCGAATTTAATTGACTGAGAATTTCAGTGAAAAAGAAATCATGGATAGTTTTGTCTAACAACTGATCTATAGCACAATTCAGCAGCTTTAATGCCATTTGATTCGCTTTGATAATTTTTCCATGTTCATCAAGCACAATCATTCCTGTATAAGCATTCTCAAGTAAGTCTTTAGAATGTTGGAAATAAAGTACTCGCTGTTCGGGTCGCAACGCAGCATGAATAATTTTATTTTCTAAAATATAGCTTTGATAAAGCAAATGCCGAAGCCAGTTACTTGCCAATAAACCTTTAGGTGAGGTGATATCTAAAGCACCAAGGACGACACCTGCACCATTAAAGATCGGCACTGAGGCACAAGAATAATTAGCAAATTCATCCAAATAATGTTGATGCCCTGTCATAATCATGGGCTGTTTAGATAAAACACTGCACGTTGGAGCAATCGCACCAAATATGGAAGGATCAATCACTCGACCTGTTCGTAAAAAATGATACTGTCGATCTAAATCAGGATTATGTCTTTCTGCAATAATTTTTAGCTGATGATTAATCAAAAATACACAAACATCCTGCTGCCCAAAAAGTTGCCAAATATCATTTAAAACTACATCAGCCAGTGCAGCAAATTTCATGTCCTCTCCTGAGAGAGGATCAATTTGAAAGTCATACAAGGTAGTGTGTTGGGAAAAAGGACTTAAGCCTGCTTTTTTTGCACTTTCCCAAGCCTGCAATATAGGAGAGTCTCGCTGTACTACTTCTGGAAGCTCTCCACTATGGTAAAAATTGTATTTTATATTCTTCCAAGATATTTCAGATAAACCATCCATGTAGATATCCCTAATCAATATTTTTTAATTCCCTTCATCCTCATTTGAACAAACTTTTTGACGCCTCGCAACACACGTCGTTTAAGTTTTCATGATCGATGAAAAACTTTTTAATATCGACATTTCCTCCCACTTTGCCCCAATCATAGCCAATTCCTTTGTTACTTCTACGTTTCTGTATAGATTAATTCCATAATATTATTCAAGGATAATAGAACCTAAATCTCTGAGTTATATGGCTATTACTTGGCAAGAGGATATTCAGGAATTGAGGAATTTTATAAAAAATTTTCGGTTGTACTTTCTTAAACCTATAGATATTTAAGATGATCATCAGCAATCAATGTATTAAGTAAACTGAGTCAGATTACCCCTATCTTGAACTATAAAAACAAAAAAGGTCTAACAGATTTGAATGAAATTAGAAAAAATGGAAAGAAAAAAGGCTCACCCCCTTTAGATATAAGTCTTTCAGCTTTATATAACGTCATATTAAGCTAGGTATTTGATGGAGATGCTAGCAGGTTAACTCAGATTTGAAATTTAATAAAATCTGAAACTTAAAGTCTAAAATCGCATAGATTTACCCTTGCAACCCTCTCAATCCTAAAAACTATTACTTCTCATAGTAAGTTCATGAACTTATTAAATTAAAACAACGCATTTAAGTTAAGCTAAATGATTAAAATCATTAATAATTATTCATTAATAAAATTATGAAGTGAACTTCAGGGGGAACATAAGTTAAATTACGTTTTCCAAATTGAAGTTGATATTTATCTAACGTAATTTTTATTTCTATATTTTATTTTTGTGGTACTCAAAGCAGAATTCGCTACGTCAGAGGCAAATTTAGGATCATTCATCAATTTTGAAAACAATTTATATCCCATGAATGCCTGACTTGAAATATTTCTTTTATATTGTTTTCAATGACTTGATATAAGTCACGCACAGGAAACGTTCATATTATCTACAGCTTATTGTCTATATAGAGAACACTTTATAAAAATAAAATATGAATAAAATATTTTTTAATTACAATTATTTAATTTTAACTTTTAGTCTAAGTAAAAGTGAATTTGTAATATTTCTGTCACAATTTGTTCTTAATATCCCTGCCGAGTCAAATCAGGCTTGTTAGAAGAACAGTATTTATTATGTCGGCTGCAAAAAAAAACTTACATAACTCTCATACCTATATAAACCGTGAACTTTCCTTACTGGAATTTCATAAACGTGTTTTGGCACAGGCAAAAGATAGCTGTCATCCTTTACTGGAGAGATTCAAGTTTTTAATTATCTTTTCAAGTAATTTAGATGAATTTTTTGAGATTCGAGTCGCAGGCTTAATGAAGCAGCTCGACCTTAAATTGATCACCAGCGCCCCTGATAGCATTCCCAATGAAGTGATTTTGCAACAAATATCAGAAACGGCACATCGTGCGGTTGAAGAACAATATAAGATTTTAAATCAAACATTATTGCCAGAACTTCAAAATTACGGCATTCGATTTATCCAGTTTAACGACATCTTAGAACGGCATCACGAGTGGATTAAAAATTACTTTTTCAAACAAATTCAGCCAGTTGTAACACCAATCAGCTTAGACCCTGCTCATCCATTTCCACGCTTAGTCAATAAAAGTCTTAATTTTATCGTATCATTAGAAGGTCAAGATGCTTTTGGCCGTCATATAGATTTAGCCATTGTTCCCGCGCCTAGATCTCTTCCTCGTGTTGTTCGGTTACCGGATGAATTATGTCCTAAAGGTGAGCAACATTACATTTTACTGTCTGCCATGATCCAATATTATGTCAATGATCTGTTTCCTGGAATGACTGCTACGGGTTGCTACCAATTTCGCGTGACAAGAAATGCAGATTTGACTTTAGCAGCAGATGTAGATGATCTTGCGATCGCCTTGAAAGACGAACTTTCATCTCGCCGCTTTGGTCGTGCGGTAAGATTGGAAGTCGATCAAAAGTGTCCAGACAAACTGAATAATTATTTATTGGAACAGTTTAATCTGACCCAGCAAGAACTTTATCGAGTAAATGGCCCGGTCAATTTAACCCGTTTCTTTATCGATTTTGATATTCCAGAACTTAACTTCAAGCCCTTTCAGCCTGTTATTCCCAAAGCGCTACGCAATCAGAGTCTCATTTTTGATGTATTAAAAAAAGAAGATGTTCTTTTGCATCATCCTTTTGATTCTTTTCAGCCTGTGATTAATCTACTCAGAGAAGCAGCAAAAGACCCGCATGTTTTAGCAATAAAACAAACCTTATATAGAAGTGGTCCCGATTCTGAAATTGTCCAAGCACTGGTAGAAGCAGCACGAAATGGTAAAGAAGTCACTGCAATTATTGAACTTCGTGCCCGTTTTGATGAAGAATCAAACATTATTGTCGCCAATCTTTTACAAGAAGCAGGTGCAGTTGTGGTGTACGGCATTGTTGGCTACAAAACCCATGCAAAAATGATTTTGATCGTGCGTAGAGAAGGTGAAAACCTGCGTCGATACGTACATTTGGGTACAGGGAACTACCATGCTGGCAATGCCAAAATGTATACAGATTACGGCCTTCTCACCACAGATTATGATATAGCAGAAGATGTGCATAAGATTTTTCAAGAGCTGACTGGTATGGGACGAATGGCCAAACTGAAAAAATTATTTCATGCGCCATTTACCTTACATGACCAGCTTTTACACTATATTGAACAGGAAACTCAGTTTGCCCTTTCAGGCCAACCTGCGCGTATTATTATTAAAGTGAATGCATTAACCGAGCCTCAACTGATCTCGGCCTTATATCAAGCGTCACAAGCCGGGGTAAAAATTGACTTAATTATTCGTTCAATTTGCTGTTTACGACCACAAGTTGAAGGCCTATCTGAAAATATTACAGTGCGTTCCATTGTAGGAAGATATTTAGAGCATACCCGTGTTTATTATTTTTATCATAATGGTGCAGAAAAATTATATTGTGCCAGCGCCGACTGGATGGGGAGAAATTTATTCTCCAGAGTTGAAAGCTGTTTTCCAATCGAGAATAAAAAAATTAAAAAACAGATTATCCAAGATGGCCTGCTCAGCTATTTAAAAGATAATACAAGAGCCTGGGAACTTGATGCGAATAGCCAATGGACTTTGACACAGCCGAAAGAGAATGAGGAAAAGTTTATGGCTCAAAAATACTTAATAGCTCAAAGGGAAATTAAAACCAAATCCTGAACTGTTTTAGTTATCTAGTTTTGATAAAAAATAAAGAAAAATTAATCTAATACGAATTATATGAAGCCCAGATACTAGATCTGGGCTTTTTCCTGTTATTTCTATTTGCGACTTACATTTCCGATTCATGTCACGACCATTCAGTTAACAAGGGGCTGTTGACATGTGTTGTTTAAAAAAAGCGAGAAAGTGAAATTTAATCGCTCAACCAAATCTACCTCTCGCTATGCCCCGTACAATGCTGAATGATCAACACTGGTCAAAGCTAAAAGCCTTACCGAGCAATGCTGCAATGGAAAAAAATCAACTATTTCCCTTCAGTACATGTGCCGCATTAAATTCTTTATAAGTGAGTCGATCTGCTGAATCTTCTGACAAAGGCTCAATCTCATACATAGACGAAAGGCAGCGTTCTGCAAGCTGTATATACTGCTCGGTGCCCTTAGTTTTCCATGCAATTTCTTTAGCCTCCAAGCTACGGATCACCTTGGCTGGACTACCGAGTGCCAGTGAATTTTCAGGAATCTTGGCTTTGGCTTTGACCGTGCTATTGGCACCAATAATGGTATTTTCGCCAATTTCTGCTTCATCTAGAATCAC
Organism: Acinetobacter sp. ANC 5414; assembly: GCF_013004295.1. Taxonomy (NCBI): domain Bacteria; kingdom Pseudomonadati; phylum Pseudomonadota; class Gammaproteobacteria; order Moraxellales; family Moraxellaceae; genus Acinetobacter; species Acinetobacter sp. ANC 5414. The sequence continues at coordinate 205,795 of NZ_JABERM010000030.1, read as the reverse complement.
GCTGTTCATGCCCACCAGCACATTTTTGCGAATGATACAGCCATGTAAAATTGCGCCATGTCCAATATGACCATATTCTTCCACTAAGGTCACACTGTCGGGAAAACCATGAATGGTGCATGAATCTTGAACATTGGCATTTTTCTGAATACGAATGCCACCAAAATCGGCTCTTAAGGCCGCGAAAGGACCAATATAGACCCCGGCCTCAATCACGACATCGCCAATTAGCACCGCAGTCGGATGAACATAAGCTTGAGGACTGACAACAGGGATCACACCATCTATGGCATAACAAGGCATCGTTTTATTCCTTTAAAATCTGATTGCTTTAATAGCTAATTTCTTCCTGCCGCAAACCACCAAAGCGTTTATAAAACTGTGGATGTACAGGCGGCATGGAACCTTCTGACGTTCGTGCGATATCCATGAAAAATTCTTCACCCGCAGCCACCACGGTTTGATACAAGTTACTGCTTAAGTTTCGGGCATTGATGGATAACCAGTTTGATGGCAATAATTCAAATGGCAGGTTTGGATCTTTTAATAAAATGCGACGATATTGATGAATCAGTAAAATTCGCAGTTGAAAGGCCTGTACCGGTTCCAGCTCATCTTCATTTTCGACTAAATGAAAGAACTCTCTAAACACACCGATGAATTTTTCATAGCGCTGATGCAACTCCTGCACCGGCCAATTCGTCTCTACCATACGTTTCACGGTTGGATAAGATTCTTGCCAGAGCAGTAAGGCTTCTGCCTTAAATACCACCACCTGCTCTGTCATTTTTAAATTTAACAGCAAGTTTTGCAATTTGTGGTGATCACAACCCGGATAGGCCATGACATTGGTGGCAATATTGGCAAAACCTAGCCATTCCAGTTCTTTTTTTAGTAGCAGTTTATTTTCCAGTTCAACCGAACTCAGCAGCACCAGATCCCATTTCTGATTCCATTCCTGATGAGTAAAACTGTAAATTTTTTGATCTGCCATAATGAAGCGCTGGCGGCTGCTTTCAGTCACCCGATAATAACTAGTGCGGCCAATTTTCTCCGAGACCAGCCAGCCATTTTGAACCAGGCGAAACACGGCAGTACGAATGGATCTCTCGTTAAAACCAAATACGTCCATTAACTGAATTAAACTGGCAAGACTGATAATGCCACCGCGGTGAAAAATACAGTCACCAAAGATAGTCATGATTAATGAAGTCCCGCTCAGTGCTTCATTGCGAATAAAGTCATCGATTATTTGTTTTAATTTCGGATTCATTGCGTTTAACTTTACCTTATAGAAACTGGATGATAGACCATTTGGCTATCATCCAATAGAATTTCATGCAGACTTGCGGATATCAAACACACGTTGTGCTTTACCTTCCGAGCGTGGCAGACTGCCTTCTGGCAGCACTTCGACACTCACTGTGATCCCGACCATGGTTTTAATCTGGCCCTTAAGCTGAGTCGCCAGCTGATGCGCCATAATATCGCTACTATCTTTACGCATTTCGGTACGGATATGCAACGTATCCATATGTCCATGTTTACAAATATGGATTTGGTAGTTAGGGATGAGTTGCTGGATCTGTAAAATCTGCTCTTCAATCTGGGACGGGAATACATTCACACCCCGGATAATCATCATGTCATCACTGCGACCCACAATTTTATCCATTCGGCGCATGGTACGTGCCGTGCCTGGCAATAAACGGGTTAAGTCACGGGTACGATAACGAATCACCGGCATACCTTCTTTGGTAATGGTGGTGAAGACCAGCTCACCCAGTTCACCGTCTGCCAATACCTCACCTGTTTCAGGGTGAATGATTTCAGGATAGAAATGATCTTCCCAGATGGTTGGGCCATCTTTAGATTCCAGACATTCCATCGCGACGCCAGGTCCCATGACTTCTGACAGACCATAAATATCCAATGCATCAATGCCCAGGCGTTCTTCAATCTCCTTGCGCATTTCATTGCTCCATGGCTCTGCACCAAATACGCCGGTTTTAATCGAACAGTTTTTAGCAGTGCCAAATTTTTTCTCAAGCGCCTCAATAATATTCAGGCAGTAAGATGGGGTGACCATCAGTGCAGTCGGCTTAAAGTCATGAATCAGCTGCGCCTGACGTTCAGTCTGTCCACCGGACATTGGGATCACGGTTGCGCCCAAGCGTTCAACGCCATAATGTGCACCTAGACCGCCAGTAAACAGACCATAACCATAAGACACCTGAATGATATCTTTGCTGCTCAAGCCGGCTGCTCGAAGAGAACGCGCCACCACATCAGACCAGACATTAATATCATTTTGGGTATAACCAACTACGGTCGGCTGACCGGTGGTGCCAGAAGAGGCGTGCACACGTACAATCTGTTCCTGTGGCACAGCGAACATACCAAACGGATAGTTATCGCGTAGATCCTGTTTGGTGGTAAACGGGAATTTAGCCAGGTCTTCCAGTGATTTGAAATCATCCGGATGCACACCAGCATCATCAAATTTCTTTTTATAAACCGGACTGTTTTGATATGCATGCTGTAGGGTCTTTTTCATACGCTGAAGCTGAACACTACGTAATTCATCAACCGATACCGTTTCAATTTTTTCCATTGCATTGTTATTCATATTCTTACTCCTGACGCAGTCATCCTGACCACGATTTATTTCATTAATTGAATGATGTTCTTAATCCATATTTTCTAGAATCAGTGCAACTCCCTGTCCTACACCAACACACATGGTGCAGAGTGCATATTTTCCATTACGACGTTTTAGTTCTTTCATGGCCGTGATCACCAGACGGGTACCACTCATACCTAAAGGATGGCCTAAGGCAATAGCACCACCATTCGGGTTAATTCTCGAATCATTATCTTGTAGACCCAGTTCACGAATCACTGCCAGTGACTGTGAGGCAAAAGCTTCATTCAGCTCAATTACATCCATCTGCTGCAAACTCAGTCCGGTCTGCTTCAAGACTTTCTGCACGGCTGGCACCGGCCCAATGCCCATATATTTGGCTTCAACACCGGCACTGGCTATCCCGATCACTTTGGCTTTCGGGCTCAAACCATACTGCTCGGCAAACTGCTGATTCCCCAGCAATACACAAGCTGCACCGTCATTGACACCCGAAGCATTGCCGGCGGTGACTGAACCGCCTTCTTTACGAAATGGGGTTTTTAAGGCTGCCAGATTATCCAACGTCGTCTCTGCACGCGGGTGCTCATCTTGGGAAATGGTGAGAGTGGTTTTCTTCGGACCTTTGACCTCTACCGACAGAATTTCTTCGGCAAAAATACCCTTCTGCTGTGCTACTGCAGTTTTCTGCTGGCTGTGATAGGCAAATAGATCTTGATCTGCGCGGCTAATCTGGTATTTCTCGGCCACATGCTCTGCAGTTTCCGGCATGCTGTCGACGCCAAACTGCGCTTTAAATTTTGGGTTGATAAAACGCCAGCCAATCGTCGTGTCATAAATTTCAGGGGTACGGCTGAAGGCAGTCGTGGGTTTGGATTGCACATAAGGCGCACGGCTCATGGATTCTACGCCACCGGCCAAAACAAATTGTGCTTCACCCGATTTGATGGCACGTGCTCCCAGTCCAATAGCATCCAGACCTGAGGCACATAAGCGGTTCACGGTGATCGCTGGAACAGAATCAGGCAGCCCTGCGAGTAAAGCAGCCATACGCGCAACGTTACGGTTATCTTCACCGGCCTGATTGGCACAGCCCAGAATCACTTCATCCAGTTCTGCCCATGGCAATGCAGGATGCTGATCTTTCAGATATTGAATCGGTAGCGCTGCCAGATCATCGCTACGGACACTGCTCAGTCCACCGGCATAGCGTCCGATCGGGGTGCGAATTCCATCAAAAATATAAACCTGTTCCATGATTCTTCCTTATTATCCAGCTACGCGTAATGGGTGCTGCTGAGTTTTCTGTGCATGTCCCTGCACCGCTTTCTTTGCTAAATATATACTAGTTCTATAGCGATCTTCCCCATAAATATGATACATATTTTCTAAAATTTGTAAAATTGTGTAATATCCAATTCTATCTGCCCACTCGAATGGACCACAAGGGTAATTCACACCATATTTCATAGCAGAATCAATATCTTGCTCTGATGCAATAGCATGTAATACAGTTTCACACGCTTCATTCACCAACATGGCGATACTACGTATAACATAAAGACCAGGATGATCCTTAGACCAAATTAGTATCACATTCATACCTATGAGGAATAGTTCTGCCGCTTGGCGTTGTTCTTCACTACACGCCGGTGATGCAACCACCGGAATCGCCTGGGCATTAGCCCAATCTGCATGCCAGTCCATCAACACCACGGGGTCATGCGGATAAGCCAGTTCAACCGACTCGCCAAGCGATAATCGTAGGGAAAGATCACCAATCAGGATTTCATTCTGTTCTGCCGCCTGAAAAATGAGGTCCACATGAGAGGCCTGTTTTAAGCGTTCAATCAGTGCTAAGGAATGCAACCATTCACCTTTTACCGTGACTTTGAGCTTATTCAGCGACTTGGCATAACTGACTGGCAATTCATACACTGGTGCAGGCTTAGCCTGCGTATAATCATAAAAACCCTGACCGGACTTGCGACCATAACAGCCGGCATCGACCAGCTCTTTTTGAATCAAGGATGGGCGGTAGCGTGGCTCATAGAAAAATTCCTGATAGACACTTTGGGTCACCGAGAAATTCACATCCTGTCCAATCAAGTCTGTGAGTTCACACGGCCCCATGGCAAAACGGCCACATTCGCGCATGATGTAATCGAGCTGTTCCGGTGTGGTGGCATTTTCCTGCAAAGCACGAAAGGCTTCGGCATAATAAGGTCGTGCGACACGATTGACGATAAAACCGGGCGTCGATTTGGCCCGTACCGGAACTTTTTTCCAAGATGCCATCAGATCAAATACTGCATCAGCAATGACTGCTGAGGTTTTCAGTCCGCGGATAATTTCGACCAGTTTCATCACGGGGGCCGGATTAAAGAAATGCAGCCCAATCACCCGTTCCGGATTCGGAATCGCCGAGGCAATTGCGGTAATCGAAATCGAAGAAGTATTGGAAGCAAAAATCGTCTGTTCCGGGCAAATGGCAGCCAGCTGTTGAAACAGGTTTTGCTTCACTTCTTTCTTTTCGACAATGGCTTCAATAATTAAGCCCGCATCGGCAAGCTGCTGAATGTCCTCTGCCACGATCAGATTGGCGAACGTACTCTCCAGCAATTGCTGGGTCATTTTGCCATTTTGTACGCGCTTGCTGAGCTGAGCCTCTAAAGCAGTCAAGGCACTCTGAACTTTGCCGCGATCGAGATCAAACACATAGGTCGGATGCCCGTGCATGGCGGCCAATTGTGCAATGCCAATTCCCATGGTTCCAGCACCGACCACAGCAACTTTGACTTGTTCCAAATTGATCTGTTGCATGATTTAGCATCCTTTATATTCAGGGGTACGCTTCTGCATAAAGGCTTGTACACCTTCTTTATAGTCGCTTGAACGTCCAGCCAGACGTTGCAGGTCACGTTCCAGAATGAGCTGCTCATCCAGATTATTGTCGGCTGCGGCATGAATGGCTTTTTTGATCAGGGACAGACCATAGGTCGGTTGCTGTGCCAGATGCTCCGCCAATTTTTTCGCTTCTGCTTGCAGTTGCTCATCTTCAACCACCTGCCAGATCATACCCAGTTGTACTGCGCGCTCAGCCGGAATTTTATCGCCAAGCATGGCAAGGCCCATCGCTTGGGCACGTCCAACCAGACGCGGCAAGAACCAGGTGCCACCTGAATCTGGTACTAAACCTAGACGACAAAAGGCCTGAATAAAGGAAGCCGATTTTGCTGCCACCACAATGTCACACGCCAAGGCAATATTGGCGCCTGCCCCTGCTGCCACACCATTCACCGCACAAATCACCGGTTTAGGCATTTCGGTAATCAGCTTGATCAAAGGGTTGTAGTATTTTTCAATCGACAGGCCTAAGTCCGGTGCATCGGCATTCGGATCGACCACACGGTCATTCAGATCCTGACCGGCACAGAAACCACGGCCTTCGGCTGAAATCACCACGGTACGAATCTGGCTGTCTTTGGCCCAGGCCTTGATGACCTTGGAGACTTCCTGATGCATGGTTTCATTAAAGCTGTTGAGCTGTTTTGGACGGTTAAAAGTCAGGTAGCCCACTGCATTTTTTTCTTCGACAATAATTGTTTGATAATCCATTACACACCTCTAAATTCTGGTTTTCTTTTTTCTAAAAATGCATTAATGCCTTCCTGGCGATCTTGGGTCGCCGCCAGCCAGACAAAATGTTGACGTTCAAGTTTCAGTCCCTGACTTAAAGTCACTTCATGAATCGACTTTAAGGATTGCTTGATGGCACGAATGGCCAGTGGTGCCTGCTTGGCAATTTTTTCTGCCAATTCCAGTGCGTATTGCACGGTCAGTCCTGCCGGACAAACCTGACTGCTAATGCCATGTTGCAATGCGGTCTGTGCCGAAATCATTTCACCGGTCATGGCCCAGCGCATCGTCAATTGCTGACCGACCAGACGGGCCAGACGCTGTGTTCCACCGGCACCCGGCAGCATCCCTAAACCGATTTCCGGCAAGGCAAACTGGGCATTTTCTCCGGTTAGCACCATGTCACCATGCAAAGCCAACTCGAAACCTGCACCAAAAGCATAACCATTCACGGCCATGATTAAGGGCTTGGAAAATTCATCAATTTTTTTCCAAAGCAACGGACGCTGATCCTGCTGGATGCTGACCACATCTAACTGCGCCAGCTCATTTAAATCAGCACCGGCAGCAAAGCATTGCGTATTTCCGGTAATGACCACGGCTTTCACAGCAGCATCTGTTTCCAAGTCCTGTAAACAGGCTGCAATGTTTTGCAAGGTGGCATTGTTTAAGGCATTGCGCTTTTCTGGGCGGTTCAGCTCGATTAGTACCACACCTGGCTTGGGTGAGCTGGTTTTAATGTAAGTCATCCTTGAACTCCTGCTATGCTCGCGGTGCTGTAAATTCAGCTGTTATTCATCAAAACTGAGTCGGACATTGGCTGTGGTTGGACGTGCCTGACAACTGAGCACATAGCCTTTCTGAATTTCATCTTCTTCCAGACTGTAATTCACCGCCATTTCAACCTGTCCCTCTAACACCTTACATTTACAGGTTGCACAGACGCCGCCCTTACAGGCATATGGCAGGTCTGCTCCGGCACGTAGCGCAGCATCTAAAATACTGTCATCCTGTTTGGATACTTCGATAATCAGCTCACGACCATCTAGAACAATATTGACGCGTTCTTCGCTACGGCTTTCCATCTGCTGGGCGGTTGCTTTCGGTGCAGTACCCGTATTGAAGCGTTCAGTGTGAATCTTGCTGCGCTGAATGCCCCAAGTCGGTAATACCGTTTCGACCGCTGCCATCATCTCTTCCGGACCACAGGCAAAACAGTGATCAGTGTCGGCTGAAATCAGATTGGCCTGAAACAGCTGCTGCAATTTGTCCGCATTGATCCGACCATTAAAGATCTCGCTGTCATTCAATTCACGTGAAAAAATATTCACCAGTTGCAAGCGCTCTTTAAAACGGTCTTTCAGGTCCATGATCTGTTCGGAGAACATGGTCTGTTTCCAGGAACGGTTGCCATACACCAGGGTGAATGTTGCTTCCGCTTGACGGTTCAGCACCGACTTTACAATCGATAAAATTGGCGTAATGCCACTGCCTGCTGCAAACCCTAGATAATTCTGGCCACCGGCCTTGGCTGCTTTTTGAAAGAATACCCCTTGCGGTGGCATGACTTCCAGTACATCGCCCGCTTTCAAATGCACATTGGCCCAGGTTGAAAACTGACCATGATCAATTTTTTTAATCGCAATACTCATGTCTTCCTGCGTATCACTGCAGATCGAGTAGCAGCGGCGCAGCTCGCCGTCATCGGTTAAATGACGAATGGTAAGGTGCTGACCCGGCTGATATTGGAAAGCATCCAACTGCTCAGGCGCGAGATCAAAGGCAATGCAGATCGCCTGCTCGGTTTGTGGCTGAATCGATTTAATGGTTAATGGTATAAATTGGCTCATGGCAAAATCCTTCTTTTAGGTGGCGGTGTTCAGGCTTGTTATTGGTTTACCCTGCCCACCGCGCAATCGTTGCAATTAAATACATTTGAAATAGTCAAAAGTTTCTAAGCAGTCCCGACATTGATATAAAGCTTTACAGGCGGTCGAACCGAATTCACTTAATAATTTGCTGTTATGACTTAAGCACTGTGGACAGGTGATGCCATCGGTCAATGCCACATGCGTACCACAGCTATGTGACTGGCCTTGCGGCGGGGCAATACCATATTGCTGTAATTTGTGTTTGCCCGATTCACTCATCCAGTCCGTAGTCCAGGCTTGAGACAGATCCACAATGACTTTGACCGGCGTCAAACCGTTCGCCTCGAAAGCCTGGATAATTTCTGCTTTTAATAAATCCGTGGCCGGACAGCCGCTATAGGTCGGCGTGAGTCGCACCACAATTTCATCCTGCTGATTCAGCTCGACGCCACGAATCATGCCCAGATCAATCACTGACAATACTGGAATCTCTGGATCAGAAACCTGCTGTAAAACGTCCCAACATTGATCTTCTACGTGTCGAATCAGATTCATGCGACTCACTCCCTGTGATTGTGCCGAATTACCAGTTCATGTTTGGATATGAGCGCTGCATGTATTGCAGTTCAGCCAAAACAAAACCGAGATGTTCTGTATGTAAACCCTGTTTAGCCCCACTACGATAAGCACCCAGCTCTGGCAGGCTTAATTTAAATCGAGCTAACTCAGTTGTAATTATCTCCAGCCACTGTGCTTTTAAATGTTCAATCTCTGGAATGACACCGCTATCGACCAACTGTCTTTCATCAGCCGTCAAGACAAAAAGTTCCTCGCTAAAACGCCATAACTGGTTTAAACCTTGCTGGGTTTTTTCATGCGCTTCTGCTGTACCTAAACTTAAGCGTTCCATCCAGGTGGTGGAAAAACGCTGGTGATATTTCACTTCTTTGAGTGACTTCACTGCAAAGGCAGCCAACTCAGCATGCTGACTTTGACTTAAGGTGCTAAACAATAAAGCGTGGTAGTGATCCATCAACCACTGGCGCACCAGAGTCTGGGCAAAATCACCATTCGGCTGTTCGCACAGCAGTAAATTGCGGTATTCACGCTCGGTTCGGAAATAAGCCAGCTTGTCTTCATCACGGCCCTGTCCTTCCACTTCACCCGCCAGACTGAGGGCAGTACGTGCCTGACCCAATAAATCCAGTCCGATATTGGCTAAGGCAATATCCAGCTCCAGTTCAGGTGCATGACCACACCACTCTGCCAAACGATGAGACAGGATCAGTTGACTGTCACCCACATGTAAAAGAAATTCTGCCAATACTTGATTTGTCATATTCTTCACCTTTCCCTTTACATGTGCTCGATGCCAGCTGGAATGTTATAAAAGGTTGGATGGCGATAAACCTTATCCGAAGCAGGTTCAAAAAATTCTGCTTTTTCATCTGGCTGTGAAGAGGTAATCAATTCAGATTTCACCACCCAGATACTGATACCTTCATTGCGGCGGGTATATACATCGCGGGCATTTTGTAGTGCGACTTCCTCATCTGGTGCACGCAGGCTGCCGACATGACGGTGACTCAGACCCTGTTTACTACGGACAAACACTTCATAAAGTGACCAGTTGTTTTTGTTATTCATGAGCAAAATTCCCTATATTGATCAAACTGTTTTAAGCAACTTTTTGTGCTTCTGACTGTTGATGCTGTTTTTGAGCATAGACTGCTGCAGACTCACGTACCCACTTGCCGCCTTCCCAAGCTTTGCGGCGTGCTTCAATACGCTCATGGTTACACGGTCCCTTGCCTGCAAGAATCGCAAAAAACTCATCCCAATTGATTTCACCAAATTCGTAATGTCCGGTGGCTTCATTGAATTTAAGGTCTGGATCTGGAACGGTTAAACCAAGCTGTAAAACTTGCGACACGGTGTTATCGACAAATTTCTGACGTAGCTCATCGTTACTGAATAATTTAATTTTCCACTGCATACTTTGTGCACTGTTCGGTGAATTATCATCACTTGGACCAAACATCATCAGTGCCGGCCACCAGAAACGGTTCACGGCATCCTGTGCCAATTGCTTTTGTTCCGGCGTACCATTGGCCAATTCCATCATGGCTTCAAAGCCCTGACGCTGATGGAAACTCTCTTCTTTACACACACGCACCATGGCACGTGCATAAGGACCATAAGACGTACGGCAAAGCGCAACCTGATTGACAATTGCTGCACCATCCACCAGCCAGCCAATCGCTGCAACATCGGCCCAGCTTAGGGTTGGATAGTTAAAAATTGAAGAATATTTCATGCGACCGGCAATCAGCTTATCCATCATGTCGTCACGATCCGCACCCAAGGTTTCTGCAGCACTGTACAGATACAACGCATGACCGGCTTCGTCCTGGACTTTTGCCATCAGCACGGCTTTACGTTTTAAGGTCGGTGCACGGGTAATCCAATTACCTTCTGGCAACATGCCCACCACTTCAGAGTGTGCATGCTGACCGATCTGACGAATCAAGGTGTTACGATAAGCATCCGGCATCCAGTCCTTCGGCTCGATGGAAATATCCTTTTCAATCTTTTGATCAAAGATTTGTTGTTGATTATTCATTGTTCCCTCACTTATCCCAAGTGTTGATACACTCAAATTAAAACGATACATAATTAAAATCAATACATATTTATTAGTATCATTTAATTTTTAAAGCATATTATTGGTAAGTACATGTTTTATATATTTAAATATTTTTTATTTTATTGTTAATCATTTTTAAACACACATTTGTGATTGACATTTCAGCTTTTTAATCACAAATTATGAAACATCAAAATTAAAATACTTCCAAAAACGTATCATAAATGGAGTTTTACAATGTTAGAGTTAGATAGCGGCTCAAGCGCAATGGATTATCAAGATACTGAGTCACAAAATAATCCTATTTTCATCAAAAGCTTAGCTTCACTGGTCTATGGTCAGGAATACACCGCGCAAGCTGATTTACGTACGGTTTATCATGCGATTAGCGGTGAAGCTGTTTATCAGGTCGGCAGTCAGGGCATCGATACCCAAGCTGTGGTGAAGTATGCCAAACAAAAAGGCGCGACTATTGCCAGCTGGACCTTCCATCAACGTGCCAATGCCTTAAAGCAAGTGGCTCAGTATTTGATGGAACGCAAAGAAAACTTTTATGAGCTTGCCAAGGCAACAGGCTGTACCCGTAAAGATGCCTGGATTGATATTGAAGGCGGGGTTGGAACCTTATATGCCTATTCGAGTTTGGTGCGTCGCGAACTGAGTGATGAAACAGCATTGGTCGAAGATGCCTGGATTCCTCTTTCCAAGCAAGGTAACTTTGGCGCGAAACATATTCTGACGCCTAAAGCCGGTGTCGCCGTGCATATCAATGCCTTTAACTTTCCAATCTGGGGCATGCTAGAGAAAATCGCACCGACGCTACTGGCGGGCGTCCCCTGTATTGTCAAACCGGCCACTGAAGGTGCCGAGCTGACTCATGCCGTGGTCAAAGCCATTCATGAAAGCGGTTTCTTGCCAGAAGGTTCAATACAGCTCATTTGCGGACAGATCTATGATTTATTTGATCATTTAAATCCTCAAGATACGGTCACTTTTACAGGTTCTGCTTCAACAGGGCAAAAACTGCGTTCGCATCCACACTTAAATGCCTACTCGATTCCGTTCACCATGGAAGCAGACTCGGTCAACAGTGCGATTTTGACCGAACAGGCCAATGACGAAAGTATTGATTTATTTGTCCGTGAAGTTTTCCGTGAAATGACCACCAAAGCCGGACAAAAATGTACCGCCATTCGTCGTGCCTTTGTGCCAGCCGAGCTGTTGGATACAGTACAAAACCGTCTGATTGAAAAACTGAAAAAAGTGGTTGTCGGTGACCCTGCTCAAGAAGGCGTGAGTATGGGTGCTTTGGCCAGTGTCAAACAGAAACACGATGTCGCGGCAAAAGTTGAACAGCTAAGCCAGAATGCAGAGATCGTATTCGGTAGCCACTTGCGTCAGGACTTTAAGATTCAAGTACAAAATACGGAGAAGTCTGCATGTTACCCACCGACAGTATTGGTCTGCAAAGCACCGGCTCAGGCAGAAAACATTCATAAGATTGAAGCCTTTGGGCCTGTGGTGACCTTAATGCCGTATACTGACCTGGCTCAGCTTGCTGACCTGGTGGCACGTGGCGAAGGTAGCCTGGTAGCATCTATCGTACGCAATACTGATGAAAATATTGAACAACTGCTCAGCAAAATTGCGCCATGGCATGGTCGTGTACACATTCTGGATGCTGAAAGTGCCAAAGAAAGTACCGGACATGGCTCTCCATTACCTTTACTGGTTCATGGTGGACCGGGTCGTGCCGGTGGCGGTGAAGAACTCGGTGGCTTGCGTGCAGTCAAACATTATATGCAACGTACTGCGATTCAAGGCTCGCCAAATGCCATGACCCAAGTCGGCCATAGCTGGACTGCCGGAGCTCAGGTCTTTGAAGACCGCGTGCATCCTTTTAAAAAATCATTTGATGAATTGCGTATCGGTGAACGTTTGCTGACTGCGCGACGTACCGTGACAGAAGCCGATCTGGTCAACTTTGGTTGTCTGAGTGGTGACTTTTTCTATGCGCATATGGACAAAATTGCTGCGGCAGAATCCCTGTTTGGTGAACGTGTGGCGCATGGTTATTTCGTGGTATCCGCAGCTGCCGGTTTATTCGTTGATGCCGCTCCAGGTCCGGTCATTGCCAACTATGGCATGGACAACTTGCGCTTTGTGGAACCTGTGAAAATTGGTGATACCCTTCAGGTAGAACTGACCTGTAAGCAGAAAACCCCGAAAGCGCTGCGCGATCCTGCACAAAAACCACATGGTGTGGTGGTCTGGGATATTAAAGTCAAAAATCAGCGCAATGAGCTGGTCGCAACTTATGATATTTTAACCCTGGTTGAACGTGGCTAAAAATTCAACCTTAAAAAAAAGGAATCATTATGATTCCTTTTTTTTATTATAAAAATTTATTTGTATCCTTTTGTGGAAATTGATTGACGCAAATAAATTTAAACTCTAGATTAGATTATACGATACACAATAAAAATAATATTAATATTATAAGTATCAAAAATACCTCAAACGATCAACATAGGATGTTGCATGATGAATGATAAATCGCTGGACATAGAAATGGTTGAAAGGACGCTTCAACCCGAAAATCAAAGTTTTGAGCCTACCTCTGTAGAAACAGGATCGCCTGTTTCTGAACAGACTCAGCCGCCCAAAGAAAGTAGTACCTATCAATGGTATGTGGTGGTGATCTGTATGCTGGCTTACATTCTTTCATTTGTAGACCGTCAAATTTTATCGTTAATGATTGAGCCGATTAAAGCCGATTTAATGCTGAGTGATACCCAGTTCAGCTTATTGCAAGGACTCGCTTTCTCGTTATTTTATGCGATTATGGGTCTTCCTATTGCCGCGCTAGCTGATCGAAAGTCCCGGATTAAAATTATTGCGACAGGTATTGCGTTCTGGAGTCTTGCCACGGCAGCCTGTGGTTTAAGTAAAAACTTCATTCAAATGTTTTTGGCACGTTTGAGTGTGGGTGCCGGTGAAGCCGCACTTTCTCCAGCATTTTATTCGATTGTCGCCGATTTATTTCCTAAAGAAAAACTGGGCCGTGCACTCGGTGTTTATGCCATTGGCGCCTTTATTGGTTCAGGCTTGGCCTTCCTGATTGGCGGCTATGTGATTGGGCTATTAAAAGACATCAGTTTCGTAGCTTTACCGGTGATTGGTGAAGTGAAGACCTGGCAACTTACCTTTATGATTGTGGGCTTACCCGGTGTATTGCTTGCGCTTCTCATGGTGCTGACGGTGCGTGAACCTACTCGTAAGGGTATGAAAGTTGGTCAAGATGGTCAGGTTGTTAAGGCTTCCTTCAAAAACTCGATTGGCTTTATTAAGACGCATAAAAAGACTTTCTTCTGTCATTTTATTGGTTTTTCTTTTTATACCATGATGTTGTATTCACTTCTGGGCTGGGCACCTGCTTATTACATGCGTAACTTCGGCCTTGATGCAAGCCAAACCGGTTATATCTTAGGTAGCATCATTTTAGTGGCGAATACCTCGGGTGCCTTATTCTGTGGCTGGCTGATCGACTTCTTCTCTAAACGTGGATACAGTGATGCGGCTATTCGTGCCGGTGCAATCGGCTGTGCAGCCTTAATTGTTCCAAGTGTATTGTTTACTCAGGTCGACAACATGTATTTATCATTTGCACTAATATCTGTGGCGATGTTCTTCTCAACATTCCCGATTCCAGCATCTGCAGCCGCAACTCAAATGCTGACACCCAACCAACTACGTGCACAAGTTTCTGCCAAATTCCTGCTTATCTCAAATATGATTGCCCTTGGGGTAGGAACCACAGCTGTTGCTTTAATTACGGATAAATATTTCCAAAACACCGTCATGGTGGGAAATTCCATTTCAATTGTGAATGCTGTCGCAGGTGTAATTGGAATGTTTTTACTGTACAAAGGCTGTAAATATTATCGAGAAAGCATAAAGCTTGAAAAACTGGATAAAACTTTCTAAGCTCCAGTTTTAAAGCTTTAAATATTACCTCTCCAAGGTCTGTTGAGAATTAACACTCGTTAATTCTCAACAGACTCTAGCTCTGGGCTTTTTTAGGTTCGTGTAATGACTAAAAACAGCTATAACTCATTTAAATGCGGCAAATCTAACCCTGCAATTTCAAAGGCTTGTTCGGCATTCAGTCCTAATGCTATCAGCATTCACTCTGCCACTTCAGTTCCCAGATCACTCCACCCTTTATACCTTTCTAACACCATAAATATTAAAAAAGCCCACCTTCCGATGAGCTTTCTATTCAATTTTTCGGCTTGTGCAGTATCAATTAAACATTTGCCCAAATTGGTGAACAACCAATATTAGAATAAGAGCTGAAGATGATGTTACCAATATTTCCAATACGGCTATTGTATCCATTACATTTCCCTCCTGCTTTTATTGTTCTTTTTTTATACTTCATAATGCGAATCTTCATCAACAATACTTGAATGAAATAAGTAAAAAATTATGAAAATATTCGAGCATTAAAAAACCAGTGCTATTAGCTAGCCGATCCCTACTTGCCGTCATCACCCCCCTTCCAATTGAGGCAGCTAACATGGCCAGACCTTAACGTCTCATTCGCATATTTACCACCAATAAGAAAAGAAAAACCCCGACAAGTTAATGAAGGGGTTTATATGTCGTAATACGTTCGACAAGGAAGAAAATACAAATATCTTTCAATAAAAAAAAACTGTTTAACTCTCCCAAATTAAACAGTTTTGATTTGCGCCGAAACTTTAGAATTTTTTCAGTTATTCTTTGTTTTCACTAAATATATAATCAAATCATTTCAACATTATGAAAACAAAAAAATATTATTACAATTAATCGTATTTTTTTGATTGGTTGTTAATTAACTTGCTTCAAACAATCCCGGCACATTTTGATTTCTCCATCCTCAACCGTGTAATCGAATTCAGTGACACCATGTAAGCCAAATAAGCACATTAAGAATTGGAGCATGTATGTCTCTTTTATTTCCGGCAAAAAAAATACCTCCCGAGGGTGGGAGGCAAAACTAAAAAATCAGAAACTACAGCGATAGATTCTATGGCGCGTATTCTATATACAATTAATTTTCAATCACTGGCAAAACATTACTTTTAAATTCAATTTAAAAAATCAATAAAAAGCTCGCTTAAGCGGGGGTGGTATTAAGCGGGCCACTATTTGAGTACCCTTTAGTTCGTTTTAGCGTGTTATTTTCTTTGAAATGAAAAAATATAGCACCTAGAATTTATGACAAAGTCCAAACATCCGCAAAAAAGAAGATCATTTGTTGATTTATGAAAGAGGTCTCTTTAATAATCTTAGCCTTTAAATACCCATACACTGTTTAAAAAATTTTGCTGGGTTTGCCATGGCGTGATATGAAGGTCATGGTCATAATGTACTAATCTAAAGTCGTCACCCAACCTCTGTTTAAGCTGAGCTATGCTATAGCGTTGAATTGGTAAACCGCTACATTGAGTAGGACCATCTTCAGCAAAAGTAGACATAATCAAAAGCCCACCTGCTTTTAATGCCCCTTTCATATTTTCAATATATTGCTCTTGCTGCGGTTCAGTAACCATAAAGTGAAATACAGCTCGATCATGCCAAAGATCAAAATATTGCTGCGGTAAATGAGCAGTACAAACATCATCCTCCAGCCAAGTGACATTTCCTAAATCAAGTCCTTTCTCAGAAACTCTCAATTTTGTCTTTTGTAATGCTGTCTGTGACAAATCAAGAACATAAAGATTTCTGTAACCTGCCTCAAGGAGCTGGTTTATAAGAATAGAAGCACCACTACCAACATCAATAATATTTTGGCCTAGCTGTAGATTTTGAGATTTGATTAACTCTAATGTTTTTTGATCTTGCGCCTGATACCAACTGACCTGATCAATATCTTTCGTTTGGTAAACATTTTCCCAATGACTCTGACTCATATCATTTAGTTCCACTTTCAATTAGGCAAGAATAGTGAACGCACTGGAATAATCCCAGACTTCCGCCGAAAAAGGATAATTCTACTGTCTTGCCAGCTCAGCCAGATACAGGATATTCCGCCCTTCTCCTTCAGCAATTACCAGTGTTTTACCTTCTATCTGTATTTTGTCCGCAATCTCTTGGATAAACAGATTAGCTGCTGTGCCATACAGATCTGCTCTGGGCATATAATTCATTCCAGTGCTGAGACTCATTTCCTCCATCCATTGATACGCTATCAAATCAGCTGGAAAACTCTTTAAAAGCATCCAGTGCATTTGCGGCATACATCAATGAAGGTCCACCACCCATATATACCGCAACGCCTAAAACCTCTTCCAGTTCCTGCAGGGTCATACCCATTTTTACTAATGTCCTGACATGAAAGCCGATACAACCATCACAACGCGCCGCCACGCCAATCGCCAAGGCAATCAGCTCCTTGGTTTTGGGATCAATCACGCCATCGCGCATAGCGGTCTGGGACAACTGATTAAAACTTTTCATTAAATCAGGTGAATCCTGAGTTAAGGTTCTTAAACTGCCTGAAATGTTTTGGGTTAATTCTTTGTATTTCATAACTTTCCCTTAAATTAAGAAATCAACAATAAGATTTTCTGTATTTCAACAGCTTATTTTTCTACCGGATAGCCCTGCTCTAGCCAGGCCTGATAACCGCCCTGTACAGACTTGACCCGGGTAAAACCCATATTCTGTAAGGTATCGGTTGCCAATGCAGAACGTCCACCCGTACCACAGATCAAATAGATCGGCTGATCTTTAAGATGTTCCAGTGCCTGCAGGGTATCGCAATGATGGCTCGCCAAAGGATGTTGGTGAATCCTCATTTCTAAAACACCACGAGGATAATTCACTGCCCGGTCTATCGCTGCCGCCTGAAATTCATCCGGTTCCCGAACATCAATCAGAATGGTTTTATGGTTTTTCATCGCTTCAAACAGTTCAGCCACACTCACTTCCTGAATCCGGCTTTTGGCATTCTGGATCAATTGCTCTGCAGTTTTCATCATTTTCATTCTTCCTCGTGCATCATATTGATATTTTATAAACCAGGACCAGGTCGATTAAAAGCTGTTTAGCTTCAATTCCCAACCGGCTGGTCTCAGTCCTGTTGCCAGGGTCAGACGATGCAAACCGTAGCTGTACTCAGGTCTTTTCATATGCTACAGCTGTTTAATGTCTAGCCAGATGACAATCTCATCCGGGGCAGGCATCAACTCAGGCATTCTGATCCAGACAGCGTACAGGACTAGCCCATGAGTGCTGAATAGATTAAATACACAGCTACCCCAATCACAGTTGTGGCAAAAATCTTCTGTACCTTGTTACTTTCAATCCGGTGCATCAGACTGCGTCCAATCAACATCCCCACAATGCAGGCCAGGACAAAAGTTAGCGTGACCGAAACAGGATATTGAAAGCCATCCAATACATGGGCAGAAATACTGACACCGCCAATCAGGAAAATAATCATCAGCGAAGTCGCAACGATACTGCGCATATCCAGGTCTGTGAATTTACGCAGGGCTGGAACAATCACGAACCCCCCACCCACACCAAGCAAACCAGTCAGCAAACCCGCCACTACGCCAATACCGGCGAGGAATGAGGCAGTTTTCACATTCCAGATCAGGCGACCAGTGGTTTGATTGACCTTGCACGGTGCATTTCCATGATCATGGACTTTATTAAAGAAGATCCGGTAAGCCACAATCAGCATGACCAGACTGAAAGCTAAGGTGAGCCAGACCGGAGAAACGATTCCAGCCAGTTGTACCCCATAACGGGCTGAAGGAATACTGATCAGCGCGATCCAGAGCGCAGCACGATAACGTACAATACGCTTGAATAAACCCTCGAACGTTCCAACCAGTGCTGATAGGGTTACCGCCAGCAAGCCTACAGGTGCAGCCTGTGCTACGGTCCAGCCTTGACTCGCCATCAGTGCCGGTACGGCCAGAATGCCGCCGCCAGCACCGGTTAAGCCCAGCAAGCCACCAATCGCCAATCCTTCCAGTATCAACCACATCACACATATACCTCTATTGACTCCAGTGATTCAACCAGAGAACCTGCTGGTTTAATCCTGAAGCTTGCCTATTTGAAGTAATTCAGCGGAAGTTTTAAATAAGAAACCCCATTCTCTTCCGGTTCAGGAAACTGTCCACCTTTCATATTGATCTGGATGGAAGGCAGGATCAGCTTTGGCATACTCAGTCCGGCATCACGCTGGTTTCGCATCTGGGTAAATTCAGCCTTGCTGATTCCCTCGTGAATATGGATATTCTGTGTTTTCTGAGCCTGAATATTGGTTTCACACACATACGCTTCACGTGTTTCAGGCAAATAGTCATGACATAAAAAGACCCGGGTATCTTCTGGGAGCTGATACAGGCTTTGTACCGAATCAAAAAGCTGTTCTGCACTACCCTTTGGAAAATCACAACGGGCTGTCCCATAGTCCGGCATAAACAGCGTGTCACCAACAAAAACCGCATCTTCAACCACATAGCTCAGGCAAGCAGGCGTATGCCCCGGTGTTGGGATGTTATAGACATCCAGCTCGCCAATTTTGAAATGTTCGCCATCTTCAAATAAATGATCGAATGGCTGATTGGCATTCACCTGCTTGAGATCCAGATGATAAATTGCAGCAAAGGTCTGCTGCACCACCGCAATTTTCTGGCTGATGGCAATTTTTCCACCCAGTTCCTGTTTCAGATACTGCGCTGCAGTCAAGTGATCGGCATGGACATGGGTTTCCAGAATCCACTCGACGGTTAAACCCTGTGCCTGGATATAGGCAATGATCTGATCGGCATGGGTGGTCAATGTCGTTGCAGAAGCGGCATCATAATCCAGCACGCTGTCAATAATGGCACAGGCTTTAGTTGAAGGATCACTCACCACATAACTGAAGGTATTGGTATCTTCATGGAAAAAGTCTTTTACCACTGGGGAATTTGACATGATTAAGCTCCTGCCCACTTACGGTGAATCAACACGCCCACAAACATTGCGACAATAAAATACAGGACCTGGTAATACCCTAGGCCAATCAAGGTGAAACTTGGTGCTGGACAGACTCCGGCAATCCCCCAGCCGATACCAAACAACAGGCTGCCAATGATTAAACGTGGGTCAAGTTTTTGACTGGTGGGCAATACAATAGGTTCGTTAAATACGGTTTTCGGTGCTGTAGAACGCATAGCTTTTTGAAATGGAATAAATGCCACGGCAATTGCACCCATCATGACAAAGGCCAGACTGGCATCCCAGTCCCCAAACAGATCCAGGAAATCCAGCACTTTTTCCGGATTCGACATCCCGGAGACCATTAGCCCCACAGAGAACAAACCGCCAAAAATGAAAGCCAGAAAATTTTTCATTTAGAAAGCTCCTGTGATATGGCGAATGATGTAAACAGTAACGAAACCAGCGAACATAAAGCTCATGGTGGCCACAATAGAACGTTTCGATAGACGGCTCATTCCGCAAATGCCATGACCACTGGTACATCCAGACCCTAGGCGTGTGCCAAAGCCCACCAGCAGGCCCGCAACCACCATCATCAGCGGACTGGCATTCAACTCGATCTCAGGCTGGACAAACAAACCATAAATAAACGGTGTGATGATCAAACCTGACATAAACCAGATCGCAGGGGTTTTAAAGATAGTTTGTGGATTCAGCACCTGTCCGATTAAGCCACTGATTCCTGCGATACGGCCATGCACATAAAGATAACCAACCACGGCTACCCCCAGCAGTAATCCGCCTAAAAATGCGATGAGAAAATCATGCATAGTAAATCTACTCATTTACAATATATAATTTTATATTATATAATAAATAAAAATATTCAAGCAGAAGTACTGATTATTTTGTATCTCATTATTGGTTATTAGGACACATTCATGAACACTGCTCAGTTAAAAGTGCGAATAGACTTTTCACAAGTCGATCTTGTCAGTGATTGTCTGAAAGTTTTGTCAAACCCGGATCGTCTTAAAATTCTGTGTGTCCTGGTTGAAGGTGAGCTCAATGTACAGCAAATTGAACTACGCACTGATATCCAGCAACCTACCTTGTCACAACAATTGACTGTACTGAGAAAAGCAGACATGGTCAGCACTCGTCGTGAAGGTAAACAGATTTTCTATCAGGTCTCTGATCCTAAAGTACTTGCTCTTATGCAAACGTTGTATCAACTGTATTGTGGAGTTTAAACAATCAATGTATCCAAAAAGAAATGATCAGCAGAAGCCCCGTCAGCAAGGTAAATAGATTGAGCCAAACAGGATGCTGGGTGTGATAATCAGGCAAAAACTCTGTCTGGGTTAATGATTTCAGTCCGGTACGGTATTGCCGAATCGATGCCAGATTAATCAGCATACCAAAGACAATCACCACAATACCCAACCAGTGACTATATACAATCTTATGTTGGTACTTCACAGGATCTACCAACTGAATGAGTAAATTTGATTTTTCAATTACAAAACCAAAGGCAATCAGGGCTAAACCACTCCGGTTCCATGCCAATGCTGTGCGCTCCAGAGCAAACAAGACCCGTGGATCTTCGAGATTTGACATATCTTTCCCTTATAATTTAATAGTCACTGTTGATTATTTTTAACTCTTGAACAAATAGTCTTCAATGTCTTCAACTCAACTATAGCCTTAGCAGTTCTTGATGCCCTAATTCATGTTACAGATGCCCTACCTGGCCAATCCCCGTATCCGGATAATCACAAATTTGAACTAATTAAAATATAGAAATTCTATACTTCGTTGAGATGTAGCTCTGCCTCTCAGGTGTCCTTTAGAATCAAAAATATCAATAGTTGTTGGCTTGGCATTTGAGCTTACATTTTGACTTGAATTGTATTGTTCACCCATTCAAATCTATCAAAAAATGGTTATTTAAAGTGTCATTGGTACTCATCAGGGGGGGGACTTTTATTTTTAAATTTTTATATTTTCTCTGAGTAGGACTCAGTGCCGAATTTTTAATTTATTCGGTAAATTTTGAGTCCTTCATAAGGTGTGAAAATAGCTTGTAGCCTATTAATATTTTATTAACCTCTTTAATTCTTTTTTATAGCTGCCTCCATTCATTGGTCCAGCTCTTTGATTGAAATGATATTCATCAATAACATAGGATGAGACAAAGAATATCCTAGGTACTAACTGTTTTTTCTTCTATGAGTGTGGCAGTCCACATAGCAAACTAAAACTGCCTACCAAATCTTTGCTATTCATATCTCACTTTTTCTTGTTATAGAAGATGATCAGTAGAACTGCAATAATAGCTAAGATTACAATAATTATAGTTCTTTCCATAGCTTGACCTAAAAAACATAAATTTAACATCTCCATAATAATTTATATGAATTCTTAATGTTTTACTAATTGGTTATAAAATTCTCAAACTCGGTAAAAGGTAGACTTTATTAGCATTGAAGAGTCATGAATTGTTGAAATAGATCATAAATTAAGCTTTTTTGAATTAATATGTTATAAAGATTTCTTAAAATTTTTCTCGAGAATAAAAATGCTCATTGAACTAAAAAAAGATTTTTTCCTTAATACTGCTTATATTGTTTCAGTAGAAATCGTTACCAATGAAACGGACAATTTTTCACTAATTATTAAAAGCTTACCAAATAATCAGGGAAATAAAGGAATTATAAATATTGATTTTGATGACCATAAGACTGCCCAAAAAATGGTTGATAAAATCAAAAAAGCACTTAACTAAATCTTAGTTATAAGCATATTTGTAAATCGGTAATTATCCTATTGGCTCAGCCGTGACTCTAATTCACTTCCTAACGTTCATATAACCTCATTTAAAGCAAAAATATAGGCAATAAAAAACCCCGGCATCCTGCGAGGGTTTTTCATATTGGGTTCGCTTGGTATAACTCCTGTCATACCTGCCAATCCTTGTGCGATCTTTCTTATTCTTGTTATTTGGAACATCCAGTTCTCTATGGCTTCATCATAGGAAATTTTTTATATCTCAACCAGCAGCAAAGAGCCGAGATTCGTGTGAGCCAAAGCGTACAACGATGCCTAAAATTCACCCCATTTTTGATAGCATAAGTTTTTTGAAATTTAATCCTATTTTTTTGATATTAGAACCCATTTAAAGTATCTATATTATCACCAATAAAGATATCAATCGGGCTCATTTTCTAGGTTGGCAGGATTTTCAGCAAATCCCTTAAATAGATGTATGGATTGAGTCCATTCAGTTTAATAATGGACAATATAGGAGATGTTTAGCTGACAGGAAAAGTGAGGATTGACGTAGCTTAGCATCACTTAAATAATTCAATTTGAGTTAAAATGCCCCTCTTTCACACGATCTAGAAAACACCATCTGAATTCATCTCTTTCTAAAAAACTTAATTAAAACAAACTCTATTTCGGCCATTATTTTTAGCATGGTATAAACGTTTATCTGCTATTTCTAGAGCACTCATTAATTGGGTGTCTGTATCTATTCTGGCTGCCCCAAAACTTGCAGTAATTCTAATATTATTAATAAAAAGTTGATCTTCAATCTTTTTGCGTAAGCGTTCAACTAAAGCGAATGAAGATTTTTCATCTGGACTGCACAGTAATATAATAAATTCTTCCCCACCAAACCGGCCGACAACATCACCTTGCCGAATGTTAGATCTGCATATATCGGCAATTTCGCATAAGATTTCATCCCCGATCACATGCCCCCAGGCATCATTGATGTTCTTAAAATTATCAATATCAGACATCACAAGATAAACTTCACCGTGCTGCAATTCATTAAATAAATCTTTTGTTTTTTCTAAAAAACCAATACGGTTATACAGCTTCGTTAAAGGATCTCTCAATCTTTCTTCGTTGATAATATTAAATCTTTCTTTTACCGCTACAGCTGAAACTATAATTGCAAACCACAGGCTGAGGAGGAGATTTACAGCAACCATCATCATCCACCATTGGGTTGTTACTAAGTTTACATCTTGCACATTTTGAAGGTATACGATGACAATTAATGTTCTAATAACGCCATAACTAAATAAGAGGACATAACTAAAACATAAAATCTTTTCTAAGGCGTAGGTTTTTTTAAATAAATCATATACTTTTGGAAGTGCTAAAACTTCTAAGCATAAAATCACAATATTAATTATTATTATTCTTAGCCATAACTTCTCATCAAAATGGGTAAAATATAAAAGCAAAGCCATACCCACTACAATCAAAGTGGTTGCTACAAATATATTTGATTTTGAATTGGCTTTTAAGAGCATTCCATGCACCACTGCCCAAGCGCCACCTAAATAAAAAAGTGCAAACCATGGGGCAGTCAGTCTCAGCTGTGCATTTGTCATCAGTGTCTGTGAACCTAATGCGACCGATGGCAAAATACAACCCAGCCCCATCCACAATAAATATTTCGGTGCTTTAAACCATAGATGAGCAGCAATAAAAACAGCACCTATAAGAATTAAGCAAATTGGGTAAACTAACAAAAAATACTGGGTATCTGGCAGATTCACGTACTGAATGACACCTAGGGCTGGGTGATTTTTATTCTAAATTGTTTAGCTAAAATTAATCAATAATTATTTATTTTTTAATAATAAAAATCTTTCATAAATCATTTTTTACTCGGTTTCAGGTTGTGAATTCCAGCAATTCAATTGAATCTTAAACCGGGTGTTTTAGCTCTATTTCGATAAAAAACCAGTTGCCGGAGCAACTGGTTTTTAAACTTAAATTTCAATAACTCCATTTACTTGTTTTTTTCAATTAACTCAGCTATTGCTGGAGCTTCTAATACTTTACCGCTTGAGACAATTTTATTATCGATAATTAAACCTGGTGTACTCATCAAACCTGTTTCAGCAATCTTGATCATGTCGGTGACATACTCAATTTCAGCTTGTACACCACTGCTTTTCACCGCTTCTTCTGTCGCCGCCAATAAAGCCTTACATTTACGACAACCTGTACCCATAACTTTAATATGCATTTCTAATCTCCTGAGACTGTTTTAGATAAAGAACTGACCAAATAAATTTAGACTGTATCCAATAATTAAAATACCAACAAAAACAATCACGACAAAAAGGCTGAGTAATTGTGTTTTAACGACTTGCTTTAACAAAATTAAGGAGGGCAGAGAAAGTGCTGTCACCCCCATCATAAATGCCAAAACTGTACCTAAACCCACACCTTTAGCCACCAACGCTTCTGCGATGGGTAAAGTACCAAATATATCCGCATACATTGGTATACCGACCACAGTCGCAACAAGCACTGAATACCAGTTGTCTTGTCCTAATAAAACAGTAATCCACTGCTCTGGAATCCAGTTATGAATCGCCGCACCAATACCGACACCGATTAAGACATAGATCCAGACTTTCTGGAAGATTTCAACCACCTGTTCCCAAGCAAATTCGCGGCGCTCTTTAGCAGACATTTTAAAATCTTCATCACCTTGCACCGCAGAATTTTGAGTGACAAATTCAGCAACATACCTTTCCATTTTGAAAAAGCTGATGATTGAACCCCCAATGACCGCCAGAATCAGACCGAGTGCCACGTAGATCATGGCAATTTTCCAATTGAAGATACTGGCTAATAAGATGATGGAAGCTAAATCAACCAAGGGAGAGGAAATCAGAAAAGAGAATGTCACGCCTACAGGCAAACCAGCCCGAGTAAAACCAATAAAGATAGGAATAGATGAACAGGAACAAAATGGGGTAATGGTTCCAAGTAAGGCACCCATGATATTGGCTTTAAGCCCTTTCATGCGTCCCAGAATTTGTCGAGTTCGTTCTGGGGGGAAATAGCTCTGAATATATGACAGTGAATAGATCAGCACACTTAAAAGTATAAAAATTTTAATCACATCATAGATAAAGAAATGCACGCTGCCACCGACTTGTGTGGCAATCGATAAACCCAAAATACTTTCAACGAACCAGGCAACCCCCTCTGATAGCCAAGTCATTTTTAACAGCATATCATTTAACCATGCAAAGACCGCAATAATGCTATCCATTTAAATCCCCTTGATCTTGACCTAATAAAAGCGTTTTAGTGAATGAATACAGCTGTTCGGTACAAGTGGTATTCATTGAATAACGCATCCAGCGTCCATCTTTTAGCCCCTTGACTAACCCCAGTTCAGTCAAACACTTCATGTGATGCGATAGTGTAGATTGCGTGATAGAGAGCATTTCCAATAATTCACATGCACAGCACTCGCCTGAATGTAATCTTTGTAAAATTTTTATACGCGTTTCATCGGTTAAAGCTTTATATAGATGACAGGCCTCAAGATTGTTCAATCTACAGGATCCTTAAATGACTCTAATGTAATTAGTATGTAAACTACATTGATCACTGTCAATGTAATATGACAAATAAAAAAAGCCCATTTTTCAGGGCTTTGTTAATAAGTACAGGACAAGTATTCATTGTCGTGATGAAGTCATAGAATAACTTCAACTCCTAGGTGATTTCGAAGATGATACCGTGATAGGTGAGAATTTAAGGGTGCATTATTAACGCTGGTTGAGCGCAAGAGCCTCTATATTCAATCATTCCCTTGTGTAAAACAAGAACCTTCTAAAATGAGATCAAGTGTTTTGGAGCACCTGTAAAGCAGTCAGGTCTATATAGCCAAATACTAAAAAATATAGAGTAATAGAAACATGGGATATTCAAAAGATTTTAAAGACGAAGATATTGATAAATTGTTTAAAGATTACTGTAATGATTTATTTGGTATTTAGCTATATTCTCCCCTCTTGTTAAGCACGGTTTTTGAAATTAGCCAATAATAAGGTCTACAAATTCAATAAATTTAACTATAATCAGCATGATAACAAAGAAGGATATACCTTGTGCGCCATTCTTATCATCTTGAAAAACATTACATCGAACGTGCGGGATGGTTGCGTGCAGCTGTGCTGGGGGCAAATGATGGGATTATTTCAGTCACAAGTCTCGTGGTGGGAATAGCAGCCAGTGGAGCATCCACTCATACTTTACTGGTGACTTGTGTTGCCGGATTAATATCTGGAGCCGCATCGATGGCTGCAGGTGAATATATTTCCGTTAAATCACAACAAGATATTGAAAAGAATGATCTGGAAATGGAAGAACGTGAACTACAACGCCATCCTGAACATGAATTAAATGAGCTAAAGAATATTTACATACAGCGTGGATTGCAACCCTCTTTAGCACAAGAAGTCGCGCAACAACTGACTGCACACAATGCTTTAGACGCACATGCTCGTGATGAAATTGGTATTTCAGATCATACTTCTGCACAGCCCTTTCGTGCTGCATTCTCTTCAGCCATTGCATTTACTGTAGGCTCATTATTTCCTTTAATTTCAATTATGCTTCTGCCTGAGCAATACTTAGAGAAAGGCGTAATGCTGATTGGGGTATTAAGCCTGGGGATTATGGGCGCCTTGGCCAGTTATGCTGGCGGTGCAAGTATTTTTAAAGGTTCGGTTCGGGTCATGCTTTGGGGTATTATCGCCATGTTATTCAGTGCTTGGATCGGATCATTATTTAATGTTGCGGTGGCGTAAGATCCCTTTTTATATGACCCGAACACGTCCAACCCCATGAGGGGTATAGATAATAAATTATAGAAATATTTGACATGCTTTATATCGATAAAGCATGTTGTTCTGGGTGAACAATATCGCTATTTTTTTATAGATCTAAATCACTTCATTTTTTTAAATAACATACTTTTTAATACATTATCTTTGAAAATAAAATGGTGGATTAATGCAGCACAGGCATGCAAACCCACAATTACAATAAAAAAGTTACCTAAAAATTGATGTAATTCAGCAATAAATTTAAGATCTTTCACACTGCTTAAAAGTGGCAAGTTTAAAGAGAATACTTGGAAGTTATCAGTCAGACTCGATAATGCAAGCCAGCCCGCGATTGGAACGACACATAAACTTAAGTAAAGCGTAAATCTGACAATTTTGAATAATTTGATTTGATACGAATTAATTATCTCATTTTGAGGAATACTTCTTTTATAAATAAAAACAAAACTTAATCTCACGAAAAATAGAATAAATATTGAAATTCCACCCATGACATGAATCTGGCCCTGCAAGCCTGTTCTTGTGGGATCTCCACTCGTCAAATATACAATTGCAACTAAAACAAAGGTAATCCAGTGCATTATTATTATAGGTTTTGGATAGTTATTATTCATGATTTTTCCTGAATATCAGATACTGATATTATATAAAATACAATCTAACTGAATTAGATATTAAAACTAAAATAAATAGCTATCAATTTAAAAAATACTGTAAAATCAATATATTACATATTTTTAGTCAGAATTCCGCGGCTTGCTTTATCTAGCTAAAGCAAGCCGCCAACTTTATGATCTTAATCCAATCAGCAAAACAGAATGGACTGGATCCGTATATCTATTTAAGTGATGTGCTGAAAAGACTGCCAACGGAGAAAATGAGCTAGATTGAAGAGCTGTTACCATATCACGGGAAGTTCGCCTAAAATTGAAATTAAGCAAGGGGTTCACCGAACGCTTATCCAGAAAATGAATTTTTACCTATTGCTGAATCTGCAACTTCAGAATAGATACTTTTTTTGAATAACTCAAATGGCCGAGTAATAGGATTGGTTAAAATATTATTATATCTTGATCAAATCAATGATTTTTTGACAAAAAACACCTAATAGGCTGGTATGGGCCCTATCTAATCCTTACGATTTATTCAAATCGTGATCAATATTTATCAGGTAACCCAGTCCTCAGTAAAACCACTTTTTTACAGACTTTTATTCGACTGATTTGTTATGCTGTCAGATGATTTATTACCATAATAAGCAATCTGAAACCATGGACAGTAATAATAAAAAACCTAAGCATTCAATTGTCTGGCTCGATCAGCCAGAAGCACATGATTATCCTGCTGCGAAGTCTTATTTGTGTTTATTGTTGCATCCTTCACAGGTTGAAGAACTGGTGAGCCAGTTACAAGCCGAAACAGTAACTCAGTTTAAAGCCAAAGATATTTTTCGCGCAGCACAGCTTCCACTACTTGATGAACACAATTTTCATGTGGCACGTGATTTGAGCAAAATTGAGCAGAACAAAGCACTTTCACCTTTATTGTTGGTACGTGATTTAGGACGACGTCATTTAATTATCGCGGATGGTTATCATCGATTATGTGCGGTGTATCTGCATGATGAAGATGCCCTAATTCCTTGCCAGATTATTTCGCTGACTATGCAAGATTTGGCAAATGTATGACCGCTGCTAAAAAATTCCCGTTTTTTGATGTGATTGCGGGTTTATCTATCGCAGGTTTGCTGCTGCCTGAAGCAGTCGCATATTCCAATATGGTCGGGTTGCCACCACAAAGTGGTTTGGTGGCGTTGGTACTGGGCTTAGTACTTTATGGTCTAATCGGGAATAGCCGTCTTGCAATTGTGTCTTCGACATCATCTTCTGCCGCAGTCATGAGTTCAGGTCTGGCAACCCTAGTCATGTTTTCTGCACCAGAACGGGCAGGTCTGGCTTATGCACTGGTATTTCTGTCGGGCATTTTACTGGTGATCGCAGGGTTGTTTAAGCTTGGAGATGTGACCCATTTTATTGCAAAACCGGTGCTGAAAGGCTTTTCCTTTGGTCTGGCACTCAGCATTGTAGTAAAACAGCTTCCTTTAGTATTACAGGTGCAACCCGTACAGAGTGATTTTTTCCGTCAGTTGTGGGAAATGTTACAGGCTTATTCGAGCTGGAACTGGTATGCATTGATCATGGGACTCTGTACCTTTTTCATTTTGCAATTCACCCAGCGCTATAAAACTATTCCAGTTGCGCTGTTACTGATTATTTTAGGGATCAGTTTCAATGTGATGGGATATACCCAAGCATGGGGGATCCGTTCTGTTGGGCATTTTGAGTTTGTTCTACCGAGTGTTCACTTGCCCCAGTTGAGTATGAATAGCTGGTTGCAACTGGTAGAACTTTCACTGGCCGTTGCACTGATTATCTATGCTGAATCCTATACTTCAATTCGTAGCTCGGCCCTAAAATACCATGATGCAATCCAGCCAAACCGAGACCTGATTGCATTGGGCGTAAGCAATATCTGCTCAGGATTGTTTAAAGGAATGGCGGTTGGTGCAGGCTATTCGGCGACTTCAGCCAATGAATCCGCAGGGGCAAATAGCAAAAAATCAGCTTGGGTAGCAGCGCTGGCCGTGGTGATTTTTTTGCTGTTTTTTCGCCAGTATATAGCCAATATTCCTGAACCTGTTTTGGCAAGTATTGTGATGTATGCTGTCAGTGGGCATATTCGTTTTGCACCATTTAAACAGTATTTTATCTGGCATAAAGATCGCTTACTGTCGATTGTTGCAATTTGGGCAGTGATTATTTTTGGTGTGCTCAATGGTTTATTGATTGCAGTAATGGTGAGCATTTTAATGTTATTAAAAAGCTATTCTGTCCCTCGAATTGCATGGCTTGGACGTCTGAATGGTGGACATGATTATGTTGACATCAACCGTTTTCCTGAAGCTGTAGCACCTCATGCTATTTTAATTGCACGACCTGATCATCCCCTGTTTTTTGCCAATGCAGAAAAAATCTGTCATACGATTTTACAGAAGGTTTCCTGGCAAAATTATAAACACGTGATTTTGAATCTTGAAGAATGTCCAAGCCTTGATAGTACCAGTATTGAAGAGTTGTTATTGCTGGCTGAGCATTTGCAAGAGAAAGGGATTGACCTGAAGCTGGCACGAGTACGTCGTTCAGTCGCACAAACCTTATTGTATGTGAATAGTCCATTATTTCCTTGCTCTAGTTATGACGCACAAAGTGTCGATGATGCCGTAAGCCAGTTAGAAAGTAGCACTGCGACTTGATCAGAGGGAGTTTGTTCAGTAAGTAGTTAGGTGGGGTAACTCAACGAATGACGCTGCTAACACCTTTTTCAAGTCAATGTCTTATCCGTTATTCGGGCTAATTTAGAATGATGTTAAAAATTTGATTTTCCTTTTCCCTTTTACGCTAGGTTTGATAAATAAATTTTGTAATAAATATTTTTGGAACAGATTTTGCCTAAAAACTATAAGTTTTAAACATTTATTCTTTTCTTATTTGATTCATACTTTTTTAGTATGTAATTAGACTTTAAGTTGCATTGCACAATCTTAAGATTCTATTCAATATGAACAAGAAAACGAAAAATGTTTGAATGGAATGAAACACACCCTCTACCAGATAGCAGGACGCCATCTAGAGTAAGGAATGGAAATGAAAAGCGTTAATTATTATCAAACCATCTTTGACAAAGCTGGTGATGCAATTTTTGTACATGACATAGACAGTATCGATTTCATCGACGCCAATGAAGCAGCTGAAGCCCTGACCGGTTACAGCAAATCTGAATTAACCCAGATGAGCGTGGAAAAGATCAGTGCGCATAGTCATGGCTTTGATTTTCATCATGCCGTAAAGAAAGTTCACCAAGCAGCAAGTCATAAAGCCATCACATTTGAATGGCTCATTCAGGCTCAGGACCGGCATCATATCCCTGTTGAAGTCTGCCTGAAAATTGTTGAAATCGAACATCAACCCAAAATGCTGGCGCTCGTCCGCAACATCAGTGAAATCAAAAAATATCAGTATCAGCTCCAGTCAAAAGATCAGTATTTTAAGATGCTGCTGGAAAACTCGGGGGATGGCATTGCCATCCTGGATACTCAAGGTAAACTCCTTTATGCCAGCCCTTCCCTGCAGCGAATTCTGGGCTATCGCGATCGCTTCGTGCTCAATAAAAATGTTCTGAGTGTGATTCATCCCGACGACCGTATGAATGTGCGACAACTCCTGTTTAAAAAACCATCGAATGATGATATTGGCACCATTAACTACAAAATCATGCACCATAATGGCAAATGGCACCATCATGAAGCAACCGTCAAGAACTTACTTGATCATCCTGATATTCAAGGCATTTTAATTAACTATCGGGATATTACCGAGCGTATAGAAGCAGAAAATAAGGCGCGTGCCCGGGAAAAACAACTTGGACATATGTCTCGTTGTAAAACCATGGGCGAACTTTCAACTGCGCTCGCGCATGAGTTGAATCAACCCCTGGCGGCTTTAAATAACTACGTCGGAGGCAGCATCATCCGCATTCAAAACGGTTTAGCAAATACTCAGGAAACCATTGATGCTTTGAATGCAGCCTTGAATCAAACTCATCGCGTGAATGGCATTATTCACAGCATGCGCAGCTTCCTCAAAAAAGGCGAAGCGAATTTTAAAGTACATTCGCTCAATCGTCTCATTCAGGACTTAAACCCGCTGATTGGTTTAAAAGCAGATCAAGGTGGCTGCACGATTCATTATGAACTGGGTGTATCTCCCATCTGTATTTCGGCGGATGAGACTTTGTTTAGTCAGGTGATTATTAATCTGGTGTTCAATGCGGTCGATGCCCTACAAAAAAACCCTGAAGGTCAGCGCGATATTTTCATCCGCACCTGGCAACACAGCCAGCATGCACGGATCGCCATTGCGGATAATGGTCCCGGCTTAGAAGGACAAAATCCTGAACAGTTATTTGAATCATTTTATTCAAGCAAAACCGACAGTATGGGGATTGGATTGACCCTATCGAGAAGCATCATCGAAAATCACCACGGTTATTTATGGGTTTGTGAAGGCGAATCAGGTGCCATCTTCAATATTTCTTTGGCAGCACAGGAGCGTGCAAAATGTATATGACCAATCCGCATGTCGCAGAACCCATCGTATATGTCATTGATGACGACCCAGACATTTGTAACTCTTTAATCTGGCTTTTGGATTCTGTTCAACTCGAGTCCAAAACTTTCAATAGTGCGACGGAATTTTTAAGCTACCAGCGTCCACATACGCCGGCCTGTTTGATTCTGGATATTCGTATGCGCGGTATGAGTGGCTTGCAGTTACAACAACAGCTGAATCAGCAAAAGATCAGTATGCCGATTATTTTTATGACCGGTCATGGCGATATCCCGATGTCCGTCAATGCCATGAAAGCGGGTGCCTTTGATTTCCTGGAAAAGCCGTTTAACCCGCAGCATATGCTGAATCAGATTCAATCGTGTTTACAGCAAGCAGAACTCGATTTTTTAGAAGCTGAAAAACGTGAACTACAAAGATCCAAACTTAAATCACTGTCCCCACGTGAAAACGAAATCATTCATTTATTGGTCGATGGCCTGTCCAGCAAACATATCGCGCAGATGCTGAATATCAGCCATAAAACGGTCGAGATTCATCGCACCCATATCCGGCAAAAACTGGGCACCGAGTCGATTGCGCAGATTGTCAATATGGTGTTGATGTGTCGTGACAAATCCTTGCAAGTGATGGTTTAAACCCATCAGCTTGCAAGATTTAAAGTTAGATCAAGATTTAGAAGAATCGATCGAAGTGGATTTGCTGCTGCGGAATGCCCGCCTGATGGGCCATCTGTTCAATGGATTTAACCATCGGTGGTGGGCCTGCGCAGTAAATTTCATGCTCAAGCAATTGGTCGCCTAGCACATCATTGATCACATCATGAATGAAACCTGATCGAATCCCTTCAATCAGCTCTGATGAGGTTGCAGGTACATAATTCAGTCTTGTACCCAGTTCAGTCCATTCACGCATTTGCACTTCAGTCAGCAAATCGCGTTGTTCACGTCCGCCATGGAAGAACCAGACTTTGTGATGCTGTAGATGTGGATTGACTGCAACGCCACGTGCAATCGCGAGCATTGGTGCTAAGCCTGAACCACCTGCCACGCAAATAATCGGACGTGGCTGCTCTTGCAAGTGTGCCAGTCCATAAGGACCATCAATCTGAATCACGGCATCTTGCCGTTGTTGCTCATCAAACAGTAGGTTGGTCATCTTGCCATCCGGCACACGTCGAATCTGGAACACCCACAGCCCTTCGTCATTCGGCAAGTTCGACATCGAATAGGCACGCAGCAACTGCTGGTTGACCCAAAGCAACGCATATTGACCCGGAATGAATTGGGCAGGCTCATCCGACTGCAAATGAATTTCTAGAATATCATGCGTAATGGGTTGCACATACTTTAGGGTCACGGCTTGCTGTTTTGGCAAGATTTTGGGTGTGCACTGTTCATCTAAACGAACCTTGAGCACACAGTCCGATTTTGGTCGACATTGGCAAGCCAAAACACGTCCTTTACGTTTGTCGCGATCAGACAATCCGGGTGCATCTGCCCACAGGTTTTCAATCTCACCCGACAACACTTCAATTTTACAGGTTCCGCAGCCACCGGCATTGCATTCATAAGGTAAGCCCAAACCTTCACGCAAACCACCGCGTAATAGCACGTCATCGGCGGCACAGTGAAATTGCCCCTGTCCTTCAATCTGAATTTTATGCATAGGGCATTACTCCACTAAATAGACCTGACCATCACGTACAAATGAGGTGTAGGTTTTGAGTGGAATACTGCACGGTGCACCACACGGCTCACCGGTTTTAATATCGAAAGCGCCAGCATGGAACGGACATTCCACTTCGCAGCCATCAATTTCGCCATCGGCTAACGATGCATCACCATGGGTACAGGTATCATCGGTGACATAGAATTCACCATCTTCGAGGTGGAAAACCGCCAGTGGTGGATAACCGTCGATAATCACCTGTAAACCTTCGCCTTGTTCAACATCCGAGGTGAGGCAAAGAAATTTTTCTGCAATATTGGTCATTTGAATATTCATGCGCTCAACTCCTCAATTGGTGAATCTGTCGCTTCAGGCCCCAAGGTGTGATAACCGCCATCGGCATGGATGGTGCTACCGGTGAGTAATTTGGCTTTTGGACTGCATAACAGGCTTAAGGCTTGTGCGACTTCTTCAGCATCGGCAATACGACCCAGAACATGGAAACGACCCGCAACACGATCGGTTTTCGGACGATCATTGCCAGAAATCATTTGCATCGGCACCGACCAGGTCCAGCCTAGAGATAAAGCATGCACACGAATACCATCTGCCGCCAAATCCAAGGCCATGCTTTTGGTCAGCTGCTCCAAGGTTGCTTTGGATGCCGGATAGACCCAGCGCTCTTTTTGAGCAATGCGGGCGCTGACACTACTAATATTAATTACAGCCCCATCATTGCTGGCCTGCAGCATTGGTCTACATGCCTGTACCAATGCTGCATGACCAAACACGGTCACATTAAAGGTATTTTGCCAATCTTGACGTGTCGACTGAGATCCATGATCTTCATACAGACAGGCCAGATTCACCAAAATATCCAGTTGTATAAGTTTTGCGCTTAATGCCTGAATGCTGTCATCGTTTGCCAGATCCAGATATTCATACGTCGCATTGGTGTTAGTCGCAACTTGCTGTCCCAAGGTTTCATTAATATCGGCAATGATGACTTCGGCACCTAAGCCCTTTAATTCTTTGACTACAGCCTGGCCAATGAGAGTCGCTCCTCCTGTGACCAGCACCACTTTATTCTTGAGATCAGTCATGAAACCTCCTTGTACTGCGGCCACTCATTGAATTGTCCTTTGCAGAACAGCAATGGACGTTGATTGCTGTGACGGCATTGCTCAATTTTTCCAAGGAAAATTTGATGATCCCCGGCTTCAATCTGCTTTTCATTTTTGCAAACGAACTGCACTACACAACCTTCTAGTACTGGTGCTTTAGACTGTTCAATATTCCACACGCCATGCTGAAATTTATCGGCAATCGGCTTGGCAAAGTTCAGGCCAACGTCCTGCTGGTCCGCTCCCAAAATATTGATGGCAAAATATTCCGCCTGTTCAAAAACCTGACGGCTTGGTGAATGATTCACTAAACTCCACAAAACAAGTGCTGGGTCTAAAGACACTGAACTAAATGAGTTAATGGTTAAC
This sequence comes from Acinetobacter sp. ANC 5414, assembly GCF_013004295.1. Lineage (NCBI taxonomy): Bacteria > Pseudomonadati > Pseudomonadota > Gammaproteobacteria > Moraxellales > Moraxellaceae > Acinetobacter > Acinetobacter sp. ANC 5414. The sequence continues at coordinate 169,959 of NZ_JABERM010000030.1, read as the reverse complement.
CCTACAGGCTGTTGCTGCTTATCCAAACAGGTGACAATCGCGACACCTGTGGCAAAGCCCCCGAAGGCCTGCCGAAGCGATTTCGCTTCAGCAAGATCAACATCCTGCCATAACACTTCAGGCAGCTGCATGATTAAACTCCTTGCGTGACAGGTATTCTTTTGCGCCTTCTGCACCATCAACCGCTGGCCAGAAACCACGTGGATGGTTGAAGTGCCCCATGAAATCATCTGCAATGATATTGTTTTGTGCTGCTGCACCCAAGACCTGAAGCAGACTTTCACTTGGTGGATTCAACAACAGGTTAGTAAATTCAGTGGTATAACGACCTGAATATTCCCAGAAAGCATCAAAGACTTGCGTCATCCACTCAGCAGTAAAGGCTGCATCACCATGCTCAAGAATGGCTTGTAAATAATGCTCCACCATACGTGTGGCATTATTCGCTCCTTGACCTGCAATCGGGTCATTGACCATCACCGTATCCCCGATGCCCCAAATCGCTGCACCATTGGCAAGCTGTGCGACTGGATGACGAACTTCTGGACGGAATGCACCTTTTAGCCACGCATTTGGATCACTGAGTTCCATGTTATCCACCATGTGGAAACTTTGGTCTGGCGTAACTTTGGCAACCGCTTGTTTCATACGCTGCAACATTTCTTCGCCACTGCTGACATCATCAAAGATATCCATTGGACCGTTTGGAACACATTCGAAGAGGAAGCTTCGACATGGGCCATGGGTATGGCTATAGAACGGCATACTGAAATATTCGCCTGCACCTGCAACGAAGTTGAAGTGCAAGGTTTGTGAAGGCTGCCCTTGCCAGCTGTCCGGACCACACAGGTCATCACCTACAACCAAGGCTGCAGCGAGTTTACGAGGTGGGGTTTGATGGACCGAACGTGCTTCATTACGTTTAAACAAACTGGTGATGTTGCCCTTACCGGCAGCAAGAATGGTTAAATCATTTTCAGCAGAAATGATTTCCAGATCTTCAGGACTGACGTTTTGAATGACCAGTTTGCCACCACGACGTGGATATTCTTCTAACCAGCGGTGATACTTGGTCCGCTGATCCATGGCAATGCCTTTGTTCTCATGTAAGAATCCGGTTAAAGGCAGCGCAACCGTACCGTCTGGACCACGGAAGTCGACATGAATTGCCTGTCCATGATAGGCTTTGCCATCCCAGAAGTTCAGGCCCAGTTTACGTTCAACTTCAAGCGTGTTGGCGAAGAACATGGTGGTGCTCACCATACGACCATGCAACAGTTCATCTGCAGGACGGTCAACATATAAAGTCACTTCATATTTATGTTCGAGTAATGAGAACGCCAGTAATAAACCTGCCTGCCCACCACCAATAATTGCAATTTTTCTCATTTTCTAAATTCCTCTTTGGGGCCGCGATCTTTGCAGTACCTGTATTTACGCCGTGGGATACGGTTGGTTAAAGGTCAGATTCAGATCCACGCGGTCAAACTTCCAAGTCCCGTCTTCATCTCGGCGAATGACGGACTGATAAAAACCACCTAAACAATGGGTCGATGCAGGCTGATTATTTTCAGCCTTAAGTTTGGCGAAGTGACACACTTCCCAAAGCATCCACGTTGCAGTGGCATTGTGGTCATCGATCACCTCTATATCCGGTATGGCCATAATGTGCAGACTCCACAGAATCTGTGCTTCGGCAATGCTCGACAGCGCATCTAAAATATTTTGACGACCCTGATATTCACCAAAGCCATTTGCAGCCCAGACCGCGTCATCATGAAACAAATGTTGTAAAATTTGGGGATTGTTGCGTTGGTCAGCCGCGGTTGCGTACCGACCCACCAGACTCCGAATCGCCTCACAGCTTTCCAGATATTGCAAACGCGCTTCCAGATGGTGTTGGCTCATATTCAGTCCTTTAAACGTTCACCACATCGCCTGTTTCATAGACAAAGCGTTTTTCTTCAAAGGCATAAGGCACACCCACTGAACCTTTATACAGTTCGATATGTGGCGCAATTTCCGCAAAGCTCAGGCTGAGCCAGTACAACTTGTGCAGTTCTTCCGGCAAGGTGCCGAGCGCATATTCATCGAGTGCAGCCAGAAGTTTGCGCATTTCTGGCAAGATTGCATCGTAGAATGCTTGCAGTTCAGCAGTGGTCGATTGCAATCGTTGTTGATGGCGTTGTTTTGAGGTTCCCAAAGCCCACTTCGTGACAAAAGGTTCAAGGGCAGCAAAATCAGCAGGGAGTTGTGAAATAAGTTGTGTCATGCGAATGCTCCTTATGCGCGATTCAGATATTGTTCAAGAACGTGATAGCCATGACGAATCAGAATTTCTTCGTCTTGCAAGTGCATGACTTTTTTCGCTTTTGACTCAAGTGCTTCTTGAGTGTCTTCCATGGTTGCGGTGTCTTCTAACCATGCATTACGCTGTAAAACCTGTGCAAATTCCTGTGCCCAACGCTCAGAATATTTTTTCGCTTTTGGTAGGTAATAACGACCTTCCCAACGGGTCTGGTTATGACCGACAGGCCAGAATTGATGGGTAAACCACACACCTTCAGTGACATGCACTAGAATGTTTGGGAAAATCACAGACAACTCGAATGAAAAATCATCACGGTCATTCGGGTTCACTGAGCTCGGGAGTTGCGTCCGCTCATAGTGATTGACCAGTGATGCTCCGGTAATTTCTCCGGAAAGTGCCGCAGCCGGTTTCGGATTGGCATTTTTGGTTAAGCAAACTGCACATGTGCGGTGATCGCCAAAGAGTTGTACTTCTTGCAGGCCAGATGCAAAGACATTAGGGAAAGAACCTGCGTGAATGGTTGCCACGTGATAGGCCTCAGCAAAGGCATCGTGAGCGACTTTCCAGTTACAGTTCAGTACTGTGTTATAAGCAAAGCACTCTTCCATTTCATGGAACGGATAACCGCCTAAATGTGTACCCATACCGCCCAGGAATTCTTCTACACCTTGGGTGCCTTCATTGTCCAAATTGATGAAGATAAAGCCTTCCCAGACTTCAGTACGGACTGGTGCCAGACCGTTATGACCTTTATCGAAGCAAGAAGTGAATTTCTCTTCTTCAGGCACGCTGACCAGATCGCCTTTGGCATCGTAAACCCAACCATGGAAACGACAGGTCACCACTGCTGCTTTGCTTGAACCAAAAGTTTCGTTGTCAGTTTCCACCACAACCTTGTTGCCACGGTGCGAACAGATGTTGTGAAAGCCGCGGATCTTGCCGTCTTTGCCATGCATAAGAATTACGGAAGTTTTAGCAAAATCCAGACGTTTGACCTTGTAATCGCCTTTCTTTGGAATTTCTTCGACACGACCGACTTTCAGCCAGACTTTAGAAAATACTTTGTCGATTTCTTCTTGGTAAATTTCAGGAGAAATACACGGCTCTGTTGGAATGGGTTCGATGCCGAGTTCTGGGTATAGCTCGCCCCAACGTAATTTAGATTCACTGTTCATTTGAGATTCCTTTTCAATTAAAAGTTTAGATATGCCGTGGCAGCACCACAGCAGCGTCCATTAAAGTTGATAGTGTTCGCGTACCAGATCAGCAATCCCGAGTTTTTCAAGAATTGGCATTGGGCATAGGAAGGTTGCGCGCACCATGCCCGGCAGACGGCTAATTTCAATTGAACCGGTAATCGTGCAACGGTTCATGACTTCATCAACACTTAGACCTGTGGTTTTCGCCGCGCGGTTTAAGGCATTCTCAGTGGCATCATTCAGGTTTTTACCTGTGCCCATGAAAGTAATCGGACCGCTTTCTTCAATTTCGGTTTGTCCCCAACGCTCGCCAAGTGCTTTGACTTTTTCACGTTCTTCTTTGGTGAATGGGCGTGCCATCGGTGGCAAGTCATCTGCTGCTTGCAGCAGGATTGGACCATCAATGCTTAAGCCTTTAATCACTTCCACTTGCAGCTCTGTTTCACCTGAGACATCTGTTGCATGACCGGCAATTTCACCATTGCCTTGCTGTGCATGCATATCACCCATATACACCCCTGCACCTGGCACTTTGACCGGACAAATCAAGATACACCCTGGACGGATTGAGTTGGTGTCCATATGGCCATCGGTTTTTGCAGCCAACAGCTCTTCTTCCGTCATGCCAAATTTGTGCGGTGCATTAATCAGGTACTGACCAAAGTCATGACAGTTGTGTGAGTCTGGTAGGTCACGTGAAGGCGTGGTACCAATGTTGCCCAGGAAGGGACGCATATGTGCTGCGACTCCAGGCATATCGGCACGTGCCAGTGACAAAATTGAATGTTGCGCTGCATGTTCAGGCAGTGCAGACAATTCATTGGCATTGCCGGCAAGTTTGTTGGCAATCTCTTGATTGACCGTCAAACTCACTTTGTTTTCTTCATCCAGCACGATCACATAACCGTGTGAAAATTCAAAAGCACTGACTTCTGCATCACAGTTTTTGCAACGGATGGCATCTTCACCAATGCCTTCAACATAGCTTGCCGGCTGTTCAGTACCACATGCGCTACAGTATTTCGCCACAAACGGGTCGCCGTGGTAACGCCCTTCAACGAAGCTCATGACCCCTGAAGAAGTCGCAATCGAGGTCACTTTCATTTTCTTGATTTTAAGTGCAACTGCATCACCAACTTCTGCACCTTCAATAAACACAGGCAATGTCACTTCATGACCACCTTGGAATGCAGGGGTAATCATTGGACCCCAGCAGCCCGGAGGAGTACCGGTTTTTAATGTTCCGCCATTTTTCAGTGGACCAAGCATGCGTTGGCTTGGACCGACAATACCGCCCGAAAATTCATTGACCAGCAAATAGTCCACTGCGTTGGTACTGCCTGCTGCATAATCCTGATTTTCAATCTTCATCGTATTACCCCTATAGTTTTAAATAACTGTCTGTTTAAAATGGAACTGTGATATCAAGTGCGAATTTCTGCCCTTCAGGCCGGTTTTCGACGTCAAATTCTTTCTGGTATTTGGCGGCAACTGCGATGCCTTTAGCGAATTGGTAGCGCACTTGCGGACCAATACTGGCTGCTTTTGCCTTGAAATCGCCTAGTACGGCCCCTTCACCGGAGTCACCTTCAAGCTGGCGATGCACATATCCGCCTACGCCCACTGCAAGCGGCCCCATATGTTTGGCAACGATATAGTCCACATGCAAGGCATTGCCCGACTCATAATTGGTGTCTTTGTTTTCAAAGTTGATGTCGTACATCCACTTGGTGCTGACTTCGATGCCTTGCTGGTTCAGATAAGTCGCAGAAACAATTGGCTGAATGGTGTAGTAGTTACGACCGATATTGGCGAGCTTGTTCTTGTTGTAAGACCCCACAGGAATATAAAAATCCACGCCTGTAGCGACATGTAGGTCACCTTTATGCCAGCCCAACAGGAATGGATCGATAATCACATCGCCTAGAGCCGTTTTGTCATCCTGCCCGCCGCCCAAAGTGATGTCGGCATTGGCATAGATCAGGAAGGCATGCATGCCCCAGGAAGCACCTAAGAATGTTTTGTCACTGACATAGATACCGCGTGCGACAGTGGCAAAAGTATCAAGTTCGAAATCATCAAATACCGGATGATCGTTTTTGAATTTGTCTGCCGAGTAAAACTGGTTGTAATTCACCAGATAGGTACCTGGAGGTGGCATTGCACCACCCAAAAAGCTTTCTGTGCCATCAGGATAAGCACTGCCACCATTTTCAGCTGCAAATACAAATGGCGTACAGCTCAAAAGACTTGTCGTTAATACTATCGATTTTAGATATTTAGCTATCATTTGCAGCAATCCCTCAGATCGTTAAGTCTTCCTCAATAGAGGGTTTAACCCCCACTAAGTTCATGACTTAATCTAGTCCGAGAACCTGCCTGCGAAATATAAGGATGAATCAGTGTTTTTATCAGGCAAAAGTGAAACACTGATAATCAAAATCGTGTAACGAAATAAGGAAAGTGCTGACAGCAGCTATAAGAATGCCTATTTAGATAGGTAGATATACCTATCTACAGAACAAAGTTGATTGAATAGTTTTATTGTAGAAATTGAATTTAAATTTCTTAAATAAGAAGAACCACACCAATGAAAGCTTTGGAATCGATGTCGCAGGAAAGCAGATGAGGTCTATCAGCGTATGGTTAAACGAGGAGTACAATGAAGAACCGTACGGTTTGAATACTTTTAGTGAGCATTCTCCTTTAGCTAAAGGAGAATGCTCACTAAAAGTGCATGTACATTGGTAGCTGCCAAAAATGAAGATTTTTGCTTCACATGACAAATCGGCTTTGCATATTGATTAAATCGCTATACATCCACATGTCATTATAAAATTTCATGATCAGCAGCAATAAAGTGGTTACTCCCTGTCGCTCTTATCACTTGGCACTTTAGATGACACATCTGGTTTATTATTTTTCAAATCACTTTCAATACGACCATCCACCAGATTAATGGTTCGATCACAGGTTGCTGACAGGCGTGGATCATGGGTGACCAGCAGCACAGCACAATCGTGTTCATAATGTACTTTACGAAAGAGTTCAAACATTTCTGCAGCTGTCTTAGTATCCAGATTGCCTGTGGGTTCATCGGCTAACAGTAATGCTGGCTCAGTGATCAGCGCTCGGGCAATCGCCACCCGCTGTTGCTGACCACCGGAGAGTTCATTGGGTTTACGGTCGGCAAACTTTTCTAAACCCACCGCAGCAAGCAATTCACGCGCCCGCTGTAGTGCAAGCTTATCTGGTTTGCCCTGAGTCAGCATCAACGGCATGAGTACGTTATTTAAGGCGGTAAAGGCCTGGATAAGGTAGTGAAACTGAAAGACAAAACCGATACTGTTACAACGTAAAGTAGTACGTCCAGCATCATCCATACTACTCGTCGCCTGACCCAGTAAATAAAGCTCACCGCTGCTAGGTTTATCCAGCAAACCCAGAATATTCAACAAGGTACTTTTGCCCGAACCAGACGGGCCAATCAGCGCAGCAAAATCCTTGCGCTCAATACACAGATCAATCCCATGTAATATTTCCACCTCATTGGGCTGACCAATATTATAAGATTTACGCAGTGCCTCCAGACGTAGCACCTCCTGAGACTGATCAGACATGACGAATCGCCTCCACTGGATCGAGTGCAGCTGCCCGGCGCGATGGAACAGCCGCAGCCAGCACGCCAGTCAGCGTGGCCAGTAACAGTGCCAGTATCACCAGATTTATCGAAAGAGGAATGTAAAACAAACCGGGGCCAAAGGTATTAAACACCCATACCAATCCATAACTGACAACACTGCCTAAAACCGAACCCAGCAAGCCAAATATTGCACCCTGAAATAAGAAAATTCGTAAGATTTGTGCTTGGGTCGCACCCGTCGCACGCATAATGCCAATTTCCCGAGTGCGCTGCACCACACTGACCGACATGACGCTGGCGATCCCAAAGGCCACAGAAATTGCCACAAAAACAATAATCATATTGGTCGACAGGCTTTGCGCTGTAATCGCATTCATAAGCTGGGCATTGGTTTTAATCCAGCTTTCCGCTTTCAATGAGGTCAAGCGACCTATCTGTGCAGCAATATTATCTGCCTCAAAAATATCTGCGATGGTCAAGTCAATCACCGTGACTCCCCCAGGTAAACTGAGTAGCGACTGTGCCTGTTTCAAGTCCAGATAAACATAGCGTGCATCCAGTTCGCGCACTCCCAGTTCAAATATCCCGGAGACATTGACCACTGCACTATTCTGCTGACCAGTATCCAGTCGCAGTTTGCTCCCCACTTGTACGCCCAGATCTTTGGCCAATTGGCTGCCAATCATCACATCGCCAGCACCCACTCGCAACTGACCACTCAACAGATATTCTTTCAGCGGGATGATCTGTTGATAGCGCTCTAGATTAATACCGACCAACGCGACCGATTCAACTGCTTCACCACGCTGCACAAATGCAGGTCCAGACACCACAGGTGATACAGCAGTCAATACAGGCAATTGATCCAAGGTCTCGGTAATCTGCTGCCAGTTATTGATCGAGCGCAGCCGCTGTGCCCGTTTATCTTCCTGCAGCAACTGTACAGTCCCTGCTGCAGGCGGCACAATCTGATTCACCTCATCCGGTGACAGCAAACGGATATGCGCCTGAGTACCCAAAGTACGTTCGACAATATTTGACTGCAACCCTTGAATTAAAGCGGTAATAAATACGATTACCGCCACACCTACTGCAACCCCCACAGTGATCATGATGGACTGCGCACGTCCCTCGCGCAAAAAACTGATCGCGATGGTCCATTCCGTCCAAAGCCGCCCGAAAAAGTTTTTCAATCGAATTTCACCGGTAATTCATTTTTGCTATCTGTGTCATCAACAGGATTTACTAATGATTTGTTTTGTTGCTTTAAACGTACCCGCGCACCCTCTGTTAATGAGGACTCAGCATCAGCCAATACCTGATCACCCTGACTCAAACCTGAAACCACTTCCGACATGGCCAGACCACGTAAGCCTAAAGTGACTTGCTGACGGTGTATCTTTCCATCACGCACCAACAGCACCACCGCCTTATTTCCCTTTATGCTGCTTAAAGCATCATTCGGGATAACCAAGGCCCGCTCTCGTCTGTTCGTTTCGACATTGACCGACACGGTCATATCCTGACGCAGGAAATCGGGCACGGGATCTACCAGCAACCTTACCTCTACCGTACCTCGCTGTGGATCAATACTCGGTGCAATAAAATTAATACGGGCGGGGAAAGATTGATCCGGGTAGGCATCAGCAATGACTACAGCATTTTGCTGCAAGGCAAACCGGGGTAAATTTCGTTCATCAAACGGCACTCGGATTTCCGTATTACCATTTAGTGCAATCGTAAATAATGTCCGACCAGGTTGTACCAGATCGCCTGGCTCCACATCAAGTGTCAGCACCGTACCTGCGACTTCGGCACGTATTTTTGTTTTGGCCAATTGAGCTTGTGCCGCCGCAAGACGCTCACGGAGCAAAGCTTCCTCGACTTGACCCGGTGCTAATGCTGTCGTTCTTAAACGTACCACCTCAAAGTTGTTGCGGGCCAATCTTTCAGCTTCAACAGCCTTCTCTATTTCTTCTGCTGACAGTACTCCGGCTTCTAAATTACGTCTACGTGCTGCTTCACGGCTGGCCTGTTCTAATTGTGCTTTGGCACTAGCCAATTCTGCCGCTGCCTGTGGTCGCCTGCTGGTTGCCAATTCAGTCAGTGCAGTCTCGGCCTGTCGCACCTGGGTAGCAATCTCGTCCGATTTCAGGACTAAAAGCAGATCACCCGGGGAAACTTGATCACCTTCCTGTACCCGTCGCTCAAGGACTACACCGGTAATTTCACTGCCAACCTGAGTACGTGACACCGTCTCTACTCGCCCGGTTGCCACCACGGTTTGCACCAAGGGTGTCAACGCAATGGTATAAGCTGGCAATAGCGGTCCCTGCCACCATCGAAACAGAGCAAAGCCCGCTGCAAGTATAAGCAGTATGATAATAAGCACAGATTTATGGCGAACAACGCGCAATGAGCCTCTCCAGTTCAGTTTAAAAACATCATACTACAATCGGCAGAGCAGCTATATTCGTACTCTTTTATACGTTGATAAAGACATAAAATTTTCTTGTCAGTTCTGCAGAACTTTGATGAAATTTAAATTTCAGCTCTGATTTTTTAATCTAAATCCAGCATATTCCTGTCTCAGGATAAAAGTCTTCCCTGAAGGATGATTTAGATTATTTGATAGTACATAAGTTCATAAACTTTGAACACCCGTTTTAAATTGAAGCTGTTGTCTACGTGACAGAGTATAAACAGCTTTCATACTTCACGCGTGCCTGTCGAAGATTTTGCCATTTTCTATGAATGAACTATGGATATATAAACAGGCTCTCCAGTATCATCACCTTTATCATTTTTTAAAAATGAAGGTCCAAAATACGAGTATCATCACTTTGAAATGGTTTCTCAACTTTAATTACTTTTGCACCTAAATCTGCCAATATTTGATTACCCTATTGCCCTGCCAAAATTCGACTTAAATCAAGAAATCAATAAAAGAAGAATAGGCATTGAGCATGTATTTGGCAGCCTGAAAACCTTCAATATGCTTGTGGAGCGTTATCGAAATAGAAGCAAAAGACTTGGTTTGAGACTCAATTTAATTGCTGGAATTTACACCATTAAACTGAGTAAAAAATGATTTATAAAAGAGGTTTAATAACCTATATTTCATACACTTATCAAGCATATGAAATATAGAATCTGTAAAATTAACTTCTTCAGATAAGTGCAATTTAAGACAAGGAAATAAAATTGAAACAGGGCTTGGGATGTTGAAAGAAAAATTGAGCCTAATCAACCTACAGTAAAAATTTATTTCTGGCTATTTGAGCAATCTTTATTAAGACCGGATATCTACAATTTAAGTTAGATTTTTATTTTCCTCAAGGCGGGTTGCCAACGTTTTTTCAATTGCGTTAATAGTGCTGTGATGTAAACCGTACTCTTTAGCAATTTCACTGAAGCGTGATAATACATCTACAATTTCATGAATATATTGCTGTGCTTGCTTCCAACTTGCAAACCCTGCATGAGCTGCAAGTTTTTGAATTGTTTTAAGTGGTGGTTTTTTTCCATAACCTATAAATGCGGTGGCATGCTCATTAAAAGGATGAGGGCTGAAAGTTACATCATAAAATGGTGCCGGTTGCCAGTGACCATTATCTTCTTGTAAAAATGCCCAGTTTTTACTGTGATCATCCTGATTACACGCAAACAAGTTAAACATCGCACGACGAAATTGTAATTGTCCAACGGCTGGTGACTTACATAACTGGCTGCTCGCTTTAATTAAGTCTTGATAGTCTAAACTTGGTGTTCGATAATCCGCATCCAACAGACCACATGCGCTATGCATATGTAGACGACCAGGTTTGTTCGATCCACCATTTAAATTATCTATCCAATCAAAGCGTTTAACCGCTAACCAAGCCCGAGCACCACTTTTTACTGGAGCATCTAGCAGTTGCCATTCAGGGGGGGTTAAATTTGCCAGTCCCGCTAAAGTCAAATAAGTAGCTTCACATATCCCCTCTTCATGACCAAGTGCTAAATTTTGTGAGGTGAATTTAACAAGCCACGCTTCATCCCCGAGTTTTGCAGTGGTTCGACATTGATTAGGCTGATTAGGTGGAAAAAATAGCTGAGCTTTAGGACGTGCACCACCTGAACTCCCTGCAGTGACCAGCGCTGCTAGAACATCTTCTGTCTGACCATCAAAAAGTGCCTGAGCTTCTAAGCCTAAAGTCGCTAAATCAACTTCATCAGAAGCTGAGGTTTGATGATAATCAGATGCTGGAGCAAAGGCTAGCCCCCCCATGCCTCTTGAACCTACAAAAGCTAGACGATCCATAGCCGTTATTTGGGCAGGTAAAATACCTTGTTGACGAAAAATACGATCTTGTAAGAGAAGTCCCCAACCATCAGGTAGGCTGTCTGCAAATAAACCATGCAATCCTGCATGTGGTTGCTTGGGTGCCAATTGTAAAATATTTGAGGTCTGGAGTAAAAAAGGTGAAAGATTGCCAAACCTGCTTAAATACTCTGTGTCATATTGGAAAAATACCCCTTGAGTGTTTTGCGCTAAAACACCGGCTGAAACCACCTCACCTGTTGTTAATATCCTGGTAACGCTCAGTTTTTGAATTGGCTTAAAATTCATCTTTTAAAACCTCATCAATTGAAATTGGAAGCATTTCTGTGATTTTAGATTCTTTGGTTAAATCATAAAGACGCTTAAGATCATCTAAGGATTGCCAAAGTAAGAGTAATTGCCGGAATGAGATTTGTCCGGTCAGTTCAAATTTTTTAATTGTAGCCGCAGGCACACTACTGCGCTCGGCAAGCGCTTCGCGAGACAACCTTGCCTGTTCACGTAATTGGCGTAAATGAACAGAAAAAGCCTGCTGAACATCTATATTATCAAGCAATAAAAATCGAGACATATGAATTAAACAGACATAATAGTATCCATTATAGACCAATTTGAAGTTTATTGGATACTATTGTATCCATTTAATTTGGAAGTATTGAAGAGCAACACCGTGATAGAAGAAATGGGCTTTATTACATAAACTATTTGGCCTACTCCCACCACTAAACAATAAGTTGTTATCGTGGGGGAATCTTTGCGACCTATGTGGGTAATAATTACCCACACCTTTCGATACCACACTGGCGCTGACAAGTATCGTGACACAGGAACTCTTACATAGCACTAAGTCCTAGTGCATCAGCTAAAGCGAACTTTCGGATATTCAGGTTGGCATTTACATCACGATCATGCACTGTGGAACACTCCGGGCATTGCCAGAAGTGAATGCTCAATAGTAATTTCTTCATCGTGTAACCGCAATGCAAACATGCTTTTAAACTCTGCATAAACCGCCCAATCTCAAGCACATTTTTTCCATACCATTGTGCCCTATATCGCAAGAGGGTGAGAAACTGGTCCTAGGCTACATCAGATATTGATTTAGCCAGTTTGCGGTTCTTCACCATATTTTTAATCCCTACGCCTTCTACTGCATAATTGGTCGCTTGGTTTTCACATATCAATGTTACGTGAGTTTGTGATGTAGGTCTAAGCGTTGAAAGTGTACCTTTTCATAGATATGCGCAGCACTCAATTTTTGGCGTTGATAATTCCTGGATTCTTTTTTCTTTCGGATAAATATCTTCTGTTGAATGGCTAATCTTTTTTGAGCTTTTCGTAAATATCTTGGGTTTTCTGTCTTTTCACCGCCGGACTGGATCAGCATGTGTTCCAAGCCAGGATCAATGCCAGTGGTCTTGGCTGCCTCAATCGTGCTTGCTACAGGCAGAGTACCTGTTGTCTCAACAAGAATTGAAGCAAAATACTTACCTGTAGCACTCTTTCTGATCATCACAGTTTTGATCTTGCCATCGAATGTAGGGCTAAAGATAGTTTTTAATCCCTTTGATCTTTGATAGGTTTAATAAACCATGCTCAAAATCTACTCTACAGTGCTAAGGACATTGATATGAGCGTCCCGGTATCTTTTTTGATTTGAATTTTGCAAACTATGCCAAACCCTTGAAGAAGTTGGTAAAGGCGGTATATAGGTGCAATAAACTACTGAGCAAGGTTTGACTAAATTTACTATGCCAGGAGAATTCATCCTGTTTCTTGAGCGCAACAAGCTGATCTTGTATCTCCGTTCGGGAGAGTGATCTCTTGTTTTCCTCATAATGTTTTTGTTGCAGTGCCAATACCCAATTATATGTAAAGCTAGTGCATCCAAAGATGCTTTTAGATTAGCACTTTCTGTTCTGCAGTTGGATAGATACGGTATTAATACGCTTTCTTTAGTGTGCTTTGGTTGGTCAATCAGTTATTAAAACTTTTGAGCTATCGTATTTAACAGTAATAAGAGCTATGAAATTTTAGCATCAAAAATTAAAGACTAAATATAACAAAAGTAACTTTTACCACATTAGAAAAATTTACATTCTAGACCTTGAGTGTGTATAGGAATACACGTATTCTATTCTTAAATACAATTTATAAAATATTTCGATAAAACAATGAATACAATAATAAAATACAGCAAATTCAGCATTAGTGATGCTGCTAATCTTTACAAGAAGTCTAGAGCAACACTATATAAAGATATAAAAAACGGTATCTTAAGCAGAGGTAATGATGGATTATTAGATTTTTCGGAGTTGCTTCGTGTTTATGGAAAGCCTGCTGGAGAAAAGACATCAAAACGTATTGATACGTCTATAATACAAAAGCAGAATAAAAGTGAATACGTATTAGAAAAAACAGATTATATGAATCAAGGCGTTATTGCTATAGGTGCTCATCCTGATGATATTGAATTGGGATGTGGGGCCAGTTTGGCGAAGCTAGCAAAAGAAGGCTTTGATATTTTTGCAATAGTCTTATCTAATGGATCAAAAGGTAATCCATTTAACCAAAATAGAATCAAAGAAACCTCCCAAGCATTAAGCATGTTAGGAGTAAATAAGACTTTCTTTTTGGATTTTGAAGATACTAAGTTAGCATTAAGTCTATGTGAAATTATTATTTCATTAGAAATTTGTTTAAAAGATATTTCCTCCCACTCAAATATTGCACGTATATATACAATGTTTGAAGAAGATCGTCATCAAGATCACAGAGCAATTTTTGATGCTTCAATCGTGGCATTCAGAACAGTGGCACAAATTCTTTGTTATGAAACGCCTAGCTCTAGTACATACTTTAATCCAAAAGTTTTTGAAAGAATCGATGAAATATTTTTAGAGAAAAAAATAGAAGCTTTAAAAAATCATAAAAGCCAAATGCATAGAAATTACATGTCTGAAAACTTTATAAGATCAGTAGCAATATTTCGTGGGCAACAAGCTGGTTTTCCATTAAGCGAAGGCTTTATTCCTTATAAAATGGTTTTATAAATATGAAAACAATAGACTTCTTTCATAAATCAAAAAACAAACAATTTTTGGCAATTATCTATAACAACAGTCAGCAAATCAAAGCTGAAATACATATTAGATCTCTTGCAAAAGTAAACAATTGTTTATACTACCCCCATGAAATATGAAAATTTAACTCGATTTAACGAGGGGGAATTTAAATGACTCATTGGAGTTTCTCTCCCACTCACCTTTAAATTATGGATAGGTGGCTACTCAGTGCTTATGAGCAGTAAATACTACATACCTTAAACAGTGAGTATTTAGATCCAATCAAACAGGATCTGCTTCTCAACACTGTTACTACTCCCCTATCGGTAACAGCAGACTATTTCCGTTTCTAAAACAATAAAAAAACCACGAACTAAAAAATCCTAACACTCAAAGACTGAGGGCTAGGGTCTGTTGAGAATTAACGAGAGTTAATTACGCTAGCACAAAGATAAATCATGGCGGTAAAACTCGAATCTGTTTTGTCGCTGTGCATGGCAATGCGTTTGAATTCTTTCAATTTTCAAAAATAATCCTCTATCAAATGCCGCCATTTATACATACAGCTATCAAATACATACTGAACAGTACGATTGGCGACTGCCTTTGCACCTTGATCATCGAATTCTTTTAACAGCCAATCCGGCATCAAATACTTTGTCTGCTAATAGGGCATTAAAATCCATATTTTCTATTAATGGTTTTACTTCTGCAAGGCTTTGTTGAACAGAGATTTAAAAGTTAAAGCTACCCTAAGTTACTCAAATTTAAGTGGAAACCTGGGTGTAAGGTCTACCTAACGAGGTGAATTTATTTAATATGGCAATTCGAGCATGAATTTCATTGACCTGACTTTGGAAGTGCCTTGTACTCAGTTTGTCTCCCAATAATTTAATACAGTGCATCTTAGGGGCTGTTCTCATTTGATGTACATATTTCATTCTTCTAATAGATTGAATTAAAATATCTTACTTCCTGTCAAAATTAAGTGCTGGAACATGTCACGCAGAGTCATTACTGATGAAATTTGGGTGAAAATCCAATAAACCATGCCATTTTATAGCTGCTACCGTTCACGTAATGGTATCGCAACTCGTTTTGAAAAGTTAGCTCGTAATTATAAGTCCATGTTGTTCTTGGCTTGTTTGTTTATTTGGTGCAAAGCCAAATGAGGACATGTCCTAGTTTCTACCAAACTTCGTCGATGATAACCTGATCAATTTTTCCAGATTTTTCTTCCCACACGTTTGACCGTTTTCAGTAATTCGTTTCTCTCAACTGAGCTAGCTCATCTTCGGATTGGTCTAGCTTTTTACTGCTGAGGGCATTGATCTGGACTGGCGAATCCATTTATGCAGTAGATTGGCATTGACCTGGTTGCATTGCGACCTTTGCCATCGATGAGTCTGGTTTCTGGCAAAGCTTGGCAAGATGCTGTTGAACTCAGGTGCGAGATTCTGCGGGTTTTATTTGTAGTTTGTTCAGTGTCTGGAAAAGTGTCCAAGGTCATAAACATAATGTCCATTAAAATGAATAATGCACACTATCGGGATAGTTTAACTAACAGGAAAAGTGTGGTTTACCGGATGCTTACTATTAAGTTCATTCATTTTAAGATCAAAAGCTGTTGCCTAATTTTATTTAATAGAGCCTAAATAATCGCCCCACCACTGCATCATTTCAATACGCTGGGCAAGATACTCAGCATGATTATAACTTGCACGAGTTTTATTTTTATCTGTATGGGACAATTGAGCTTCAATCCAATTTTGTTGAAATAATCCAGACTCATTTAATATGGTACTAAAGGTAGAACGCAAACCATGTAAGGATAACTCATTTTTACTATAATTCATTTTACGAATTATTGTATTTAATGTATTAAAATGAAGATGTTTGTTTTTATTTCTAGGACTATAAAATACATATTTTTCACCATGCGACCACTCTAATGCTGATCTTATAATTATAATAGCCTGATCTGATAAAGGAACCAAAAAATCAGGAATATCATGGCCTAAAATGACTTTACGTCTAAACTGTTTGATATGAAAAGCAGGAATTTTCCAAATTTTATTATCTAAATCAAAGTGATGAGGCTCGCTTAGCAATAATTCAGCCCCTCGTACTCCGGTGTAAAGCTTAAACCATAATGCTTTTTTAATAATAGGATGAGTATTAACTTCATTTAATCTAAGTATAAAATTTGATATATCTTTTTCCTTTAAATATGGATAATTTTTCTTAATTTTATTATTGACCAATATTTTATGTAAACCATTGGCAATATTATATTCACAATAACCCATTGCTACAGCATAATCATAGATTTGATTTAAATAACTATACGCTTTTTTAACGGGCTCTTTTACATCCCGATATTCTATTTTCTTTACAACTGTAACTAAATCATATCGTTTCACTTCATTAAATGGGATATCACTTAATTCTGGATATATATCATTATATAAACACTTTTTTGATAACTGAATAACACCGCAACGTGGCTCATCTTTAAAAGCGTTTTTTATTTTGAATTCCAACCATTCCTCACAAACATCTTTGAAAGATTTTATTTTTTTGCTATGTATATTTTCCCCGATGTAATTATTTAACTTATATTCATCTCGTGCATATCTTGCATCCTTCAAAGACATGACAGGATATAGACCTAGTTTAACTCTAGGTCGTTTGCTCGATCCTGCTACAGAATACCGATAACTCCATGACTTACGTCCGTTAGGTTCAATCTTCAAGCTTAAGCCATCATCATCGGCTAAGTAGTAAATTTTATCCTTTGATTTGGCTTGGCGTATCTTAAATTCTGTAAGACTCATGAAATTGAATGAAACCACTAACTACACTAGATACTTTTATTATATCAAAATGAACCTAATTAGATGTGATGCGTATGATACGCATCACATAGTTTTATAAATAATTGTTTTTAAATATTTAAAAATAAGTAAATTAAATTTTAGTAACCATGCTAGTTACCATTTTCAAGCAGAAGGAATGTATTAGGACACTGTTGCAAATAGCCGCTGATGGTAAGCTGAATGCTCTTTTAGCTAAAGGTGCAGCCTATGAATCCCTTCCATGGTCGGCATTTTCAGGGTGAAATCATTCTTTGGGTTGTGCGCTGGTATTGTAAATATGGCATTAGCTATCGTGAACTTCAGGAAATGCTTGCCGAACGTGGTGTAAAGATTGATCACACTACGATTTATCGCTGGGTTCAACGTTACGCTCCTGAAATAGAAAATCGCTTACGCTGGTATTGGCGTAATCCTACTGATCTCACTCATGGCATATTGATGAAACTTATGTAAAAGTGAATGGACGATGGGCTTATCTGTATCGTGCAGTCGATCAACGTGGCTATACCATTGATTTTTACCTTTCTTCTAGACGTAATACCAAATCAGCCTATTGTTTTCTTGGAAAAATTTTAAATAATGTAAAGAAATGGCAAATTCCACAGGTGATCAATACGGATAAAGCACCCACATATAGAAGTGCTTTATCATGGTTAAAACAGGAAGGAAAATGTTCGCCCACCCTTGAGCACAGGCAGGTTAAGTACAAAAATAACGTGATTGAATGTGATCATGGCAAGCTAAAGCGGATCATCAGGGCCACGTTAGGATTCAAATCCATGAAGACGGCTTATGCCACAATTAAAGGTATTGAAGTCATGCATGCACTACGTAAAGGACAAGCTTCGTCATTTTATTATGGTCAACCTCAGGGTGAAGTGTATCTAATCAACAGGGTTTTCGGTCTTTAAGCACTTTTTAAAGGCAATATCATAGACTCAGATCCGTATTTGCAACAGTGCCGAATTGCTTATGGCAGTAGATGAAATGCTTGCAAATACTCCAGTAAGAACGCACAGCATCACTCAAACAGATGTAGCTTTAGCTCGCCAAAAATCAGAATTAAGTCAGCGTCAATTTGCATTTACGTTAGGAGTATCTGTCCGTACATTAGAAATGTTGGGAACAAGGTGTATGTAAGCCATCCAAAGCAGCACAATCTTTAATTAAGTTATTTATTAAAGATCCATTTTTTGTTAGAGAAGCTCTAAGATAATTGAATTTTATTGATATAAATTGGGATAATAGCCCGCATTTTTGATTTCGAATAAGAGATTTTATGTCAAATAAAAAGCCTTATAGGCTCTCCCAAAACTATAAGGCTTAGCGGCTGTAAGTTTCTTCTTTTATCATTTACGTTCCGGTGTAATTTCGCTGTCTTTCGACTTTATTATCGTTGTAGTGCGTTTATTGCCAGCTTTTCCTGCCAGCCTATTTATGAGAAACATGTTCTCAAAAAATTGATAAAGAAGATATGCGTTAATATCTCTAATATGTGTACGATTTTACTTACAAAAATTTATTATTTTAATAATTATCATTTACAAACAGTAGCTTAAATTTATCAAAAAACATAAAAATGGTGGAATTTTATAGTAAATTTCATCAGTTCTAGAACACAGAAAAACTGGGAACAAGGCCGTCGCTATCCAACTAGCCCTGTAGCAACTCTAATTCGTATTCTGGATGCTCTCTAACCCTGATTTGAAAAGTTTATATAATAAAAAACCCCGGCGTCCTGCTGGGGTTTTTTTACATGGCTTTAGAAATGTGCTTTTATTACCCTCTGATCCTTGTGCAATAACTTATAATTTTTGTTTTATGTTATGGAACATCCTGTTCCTGATGTACTCATCATAGAAAAATCCCCCTATTTCTAATAGCAGCAAAGGGCCGAAATTCATGTGAGCCAGAGCGTACAATTAGCCTAAATCTTATCCATAGAAATTGGGGATAGTTTCCGAAATGGGAACGTTGATAAATCAGTAAAAATAGACCATTTTTCAAACAACTTTATTGGCAATAAGTATCAAAAGTGCTCATAAAAAACCGACTTGTTTCAAAGGTGGCTTTTTGGTGATTTCTTGTCTAGTGTGGTAATCTTAAGTGATTGATATTTAAATTAATATATAAGTAAACTTCATATAAGCGCCATTATGTTAAATAGGAAATGTTTGTGAATTCTGAATATGTCTTTATATGAAATATAATATTGACAAATATTGTCTATAATGAGTATATCTTCTCATATAAGTACAAGCATAAGCAGAGGAATATTATGGATATTCTCTTTTCAAATTTCTTAGATAAACCTGTTTGGATGTGGATTTTTTTTATCCTTATTGTACTTGTACTACTTATTCTTGATCTTGGAGTATTTCATCGTAAGGTAAGAGAAATTGGGGTTAAAGAAAGTTTAGCACTATCAGCATTTTATATCACATTAGGTTTAATTTTTGGTGCATGGATTTGGTGGTATATCGGACCGACAGCAGGAATTAATTACGTAACGGGTTTTGTGATTGAAAAGTCATTAGCAATGGACAATATCTTTGTGATTGCAATGATTTTTTCATATTTTTCGATACCAAGAATTTATCAACATCGAGTCTTGTTTTGGGGAATTATAGGTGTAATTTTTTTAAGAGCAATCATGATTGGGTTAGGCGCAACTCTGGTCAACCAATTTTCATGGGTCCTTTATATATTTGCAGCATTCCTCATACTCACAGGGATAAAAATGTGGCTGAGTGTTGATAAAGAATATGAAGTAGGTAATTCTCCTATTCTAAACTTCATTAAAAAAAGATTTAGAATTACTGATCAGCTTCATGCAGAGAAGTTTTGGGTGAGGAAGATTGATCCCAAAACTAATCAATTAGCCTGGTTTCTGACACCACTTTTTCTAGCCTTGATCATGATTGAGTTCGTAGATCTGATCTTTGCAATAGATAGTGTTCCTGCAATTTTTGCAATTACGACTGATCCATTTATTGTTTATACCTCGAATATTTTCGCAATTTTAGGATTACGTGCTTTATATTTTGCCCTATCAGCAATGGTCGATCGATTCCATTATTTGAAATATGCCTTAGCAGTATTATTAGTGTTTATTGGGTCAAAAATTTTTATAGCTGATGGATTAGGCATAGCAAAAATTCCACCGCCAGTATCCCTTTCAATCACATTCATCATCTTATTTATAGGAGTTGTATACTCTCTTTGGAAAACAAAAGACCAAAGTACTCATAAATAAAAAATTATAAAATTGGAATTCTTCAAATAATTAACAGTCATCAATAAAACAATGGCTGTTAATCATTCTAATTATAATTTTTTCTAAAATTAATATAATACACGTTATAGGAAATTCAAAAAATGAAATTAACTTTATGATAATTAAGGTAATTTCATTTTTTGTGCTGTGCATGCAATGCAGCATGTTTCGTATAAGCGCCATTATATTAAATGGGACATAATTCTATTTCTTTCTAGTTTTTTTCAATCGATCCGCTGAATTAGATAGACTTCATACCTGCACATTCTTGCATAGATATACCAGTCATTCTTATTTCAACCGTACCACTTATTCCTGTTCCTAGTAGACCTCATGTTTTTCACATTCCTGAAAAAAGCCATCAATCATGCAGAAGAAATATGTATAGTACTAAGATTAAATACAAGACATTGAATTAACAGAAAAAAAGTTTATTATTAAGGATAGTTCTTATGAGTCCAGAAATGCGTAAGAGAAAAGAACGTCTTGCAAAAAAAAGGGAGAATTAGAGAAATTAAATGATAAAGAAAATCAAGGAAATTTATTCAATAACTTTGTTTGAAGATAATCAAAAATTTAATTATTTACAGTATCCTGAATTTGACTCTGAAAATTCGTTGAAAGAGTTTAAGTACATGATTAATAATAAGGTTGTGAGTAGCCAAAAAATAATAATTTATGAAGATGGTAGTGAATATTTACTTCCTATTTCTGAGCAAATTATTGTTTTAGATGGTCAGACAAGTTTTTTAGTAATCTTCGATAAAGAACCGAGTAAATTTAGTACAGAAAAGACATTTCCATGGTTTTTTGAGCGTCCTAATAACGCTGCCATTTATCATTCTGATGGCACTTTACTACATCAATTGATTATGCCAGAAGAAGGTTTTTGGAAAGGCAATAAAGAAGGATGGTATATAAATAGAACTTACTATGCTGATTTTCCAAACTTGAAAGGATGGGGAGTGATGATCACAAACGACCATCATTGGCCTGATTTATGTTTTTGTCTATATGATGGAACACCTAACTTGATTTGGACAGGTTATAGTCAAGATAGACGCTAGAGAGAAAGGTACTGTTGCAAGTAACCACGAATAATCAGCTAAAGACCGTTTAGCTAAAGGTGTAGCCTACTTTGATAGAATAACTGGTAGACCACGAACAGGAATGGATGGCCGACTTATTCAGTAATATGCATCATACCTGAGTTATCAATTAGATTTGAATGATTGAGAATAATTTTTAAATTTTTTAAAAAAAATCCTGTACAATCAACAGGATGATCTATCTCTAAGCTTTTTTAAAAGGAAGATCATCGATTCAGATTCCTATTTTCAATAGTGCCTAAAGACTTGTTGCTACGTTATTGTTGAGCCCCTGCTCGAATTAAAATCAAGTCAGGGGGTGACTAAATACTTAAAATTTTCTCATATATTAATGAATACTATCAATAATTCCGCCTTCCACACGTAATGCTGCACCTGTTGTTGCACTGGCCTGTTCTGATGCAATGTAAACAACCATATTGGCTATTTCTTTTGGTTCTGCAAATCGACGGATAATGCTTGAATTACGGTGTTTTTCAATAAAATAACTTTCAGCCTGCTCTAAAGTGATGCCTTGCTCTTGAGCAATTTGTTGCATTATTAAAATCGCACCTTCAGTTTTAGTTGGGCCAGGTAAAATCGTATTGACAGTCACACCTGTTCCAGCCAATGCTTTGGCTAAACCACGCGATATTCCTTGTATAGCAGATTTAGTCATGCCGTAATGCACCATATCGGCAGGAATATTAAATGCAGATTCACTCGAAATAAATTGAATTCGGCCCCAACCTTTTGCTTGCATTGATTGCATATAGTCACGACTTAAACGAACACCACTCATGATATTGGTTTCAAAAAACTCCAACCATTGCTTATCGGTAATTTATGAAAATTCACAAGTACCGTAAATACCGAGGTTATTAATTAAAATATCTACCTCAGGTAAAGCTTGGATAATTTGTTGGCACCCTTCAGCGGTTGCTGCATTAAAAGCTAAACCATTAATTTTTGTATTTGGCACATCAATTTTCAGCTGTATTACAGCATATTCTACTTTTTCTTGGCTACGCCCAGTAATAATTACATGAGCACCTGCTTCAGCAAGTCCCCGGGCAATCGCAAAACCGATACCTGCTGTTGCTGAGGTTACTAAAGCTACTTTATCTTGTAATGAAATTTGCATGGGAAGTGCTCCTACTTGAATGTATGAGACACCTTAACCTTGTTTTATTAATTAATAATTAGCATAATTTATGTTTCACTATTTACTATTGGTAAATAATAGATGTTTGATAAATTGACTAGCATGCAGGTTTTTGTCAGTGTTGCCTATGTGGGTAGTTTTGCCCGTGCTGCTGAGCAACATCAGATTTCATCAGCGATGGTCACCAAGCATGTTCAACGTCTTGAAGATCATCTAAACTCAAACTCCTACAACGCAGTACGCGACTTTTGGAGCTCACTCAAAATGGTTTAGAGTACCTTTATGCTTGTGAAAAAATCCTACGTGAAATAAAAGAAGCTGAAACGAATTTGTTGCGTGAACAGAATGAAATGCAAGGTAAAATTCGTTTGGGAATACCTAGCGTCCTTGGCCAACGTTACTTATTGCCCAAATTACAAAATTTCAACGTTTATATCCAAATATTGAATTAGAAATTGAAGTCAATGATCAACATTCTGATTTAATAAAAGATAAATTCGATCTACTCGTACGTTTTGGGATGAGTGTTGAACCTTATTTAGTAGCACGGCCACTATTAAATTCAGTCGAGATGGTTATTGCTGCTAGTCCAAAATATTGGCAGAAATATGGAAAGGCCACCTGTTTAGCAGATTTAAGCCAGCAAAACTGTTTAGGTTGTTCAGAATCACAAGTTACTGGAACAACCGTATGGTATTTGATCAGGAAAAACAGGTACGTATTTCAGGTAATACGCAAAGTAACAGTGGATTAGTCTTGATAGATTTTGCTTTAGCACACTTGGGTGTGATTTACCAACCCCGTGCAGCAATTGAACAATACCTATCGCAAGGTTTATTAATTGAAGCACAGTTAGAGATTGCAGGATATCAAGAGAATCAACTCAATTTAGTCTATGCTAAAAATGAATATATGCCACACAAGTTAAGAATACTCATTGACTATCTGATCGAGGAGGATCTTCTAAGATCGTAAATTAAAGTCTATGCGTAGTTTGAGATTTTCTACTTTAAAATCCTATTATTTCAGGAAGGACTACTCATTTTCCCTGTGAGATCTATTCAAAGTGTAGTTGATATTCATCTGTAGTTATTTTTAGCTTTAAACCTTTATATTTTCTTTTGGTAGAGCTGAGAGCAGATTCGGCAACTTTTGTATAAAAACCCCCAGCATCATGCCGAGGTTTTTCCTATTAGTTCACTTAGTATAACTCCTATCGTACCTTACTATCCTTATGCGTATGTTATCTGGAGCATCTTAGACAAAGTCTTTCTAAATTAAAAAAAGTCATCATATGTAATAAGCATCTCAAGCAGAGATGCTTAAATAACTTCGTTTTGAATACAATTTTAAGAAAAGTCCAATTCTTTTTCAAATGCTTTTAGCTCAAAGCGAGCCATGGCTAAATTTGATTTTGGACGATCTAAAACAAGATACAGAAATAAGTTGTCATTGCTTTCCAGAGGGCGAATCAGGTGATATTGCTTACCCAAAGTAATTAAAATATCTTCAATATCATCATTTAATTGAAGTGCTTTGGCTATTTTACGTTTTGCGCGTATGACTTCGGTATTACCTGCAGCAGCAAGTTCTAAATCTATGGTTGTCCCTTGAACAGCTAAAGCTAAACCACTTTCACTATCTACCAATGCTGCTGCAATAAAACCATCCATCGCAGTTAAGCTGTCTAAAACGATACGAGCCATTTTACTTTCTACCTTGAGTTAAGGGTTTCCCCAGAAAAAATATTGATTTAAAGACCTAATTTTTTACGCAGTTTCATAAAAAAACTGCGCACTTTAATCATCTGACCTTGATCAGTTGATTCATCGATTCTCATGAATTTCGCTTCATGAGAGTCAATCCATGAACCCATTTTGAGCATATATGTGAGTGCCACAAAGCGGATGATTTGCTGTTTGGGAATATTTAATTGATTGATTGCCGTTTGAATCTGAGCGCCCTGTGCAAAACAAGTCGCAATTTTTAATAGATTTCGACGTTCACAACTCGGCTCGAATTTTGGCCAGATCTGCAATTTAAAATATTGATTCGTCTGAATCTCTGGAAGTTCTAGGTCCCTAGAACAATAGGCCATCTGCCACAACCAGCTCCTTAAATCCTGAGCGTGTGTATTCTTAATCATCTCTTGAACAAACTGATTCGTGGCATAGGTTTGATTCAGACTTTTGTCAAAACCAGTCACGGGATGATCAGGATTGACCCAGACACGCTCGGTCATGGTATCGACTAGGGCCAAGAACCCCTGATAATCGAATAACTGGATAAAACCGTTTCGAGCTAATAAGCATTGATCAAATATGCTCGAGATAGCAACAGGTTGTTCTACAGTTGTAGAAGGCAGATGAAGGTAATCCGGTTCATAATCAAAGAATTTTTCTTGTAACCACTCACGTAAATGATCTAACTGGGTTACAGGATAAGATAAGGTGTCATCGACAATCATGCCCTGTTGTTCAGGAACTTTGATCAGACGTAGGTACTGTATATGAATCTGAGAGAGAATTTTTTGAATGCTGGATGATGCAAAAAAAGCATCGTTAACCATCAGCAGGTCAATATTTCTTTCAGCGATATTGACCCAGCGTACCTGCACTTCACCAGGAACAGATAACAATATTTGGCTTTTAAGCTGGTCAAGCACATTCAGGCTTACCCCGAAGACAGCAATATTTAAAAACTTTTTCATTCTCTAACCGCATTAAGCTAGGTGTTATTACAATAGATAATTTAAATTCATTTAAATACAGTGCATTACATAATAATTAATCAATCACATATTTTTCATGGATCCAATAATCTATATATCGATTTTGGCTAAAGACTCTGAGTTTTTTTTGACTTCATAGCGCATTTGTCCCATCAGAACATCAGGTGAACCTACCGCTACAATCAGCATAGGATAAAGGATATGTTCCACACCCATTAAAATCACATGCCCATTCTCTGCATCAAGTGAAAGGGTTTTACAGCCTACTAAGTTGATTTCTGAAATAAAGGCCGACACCATCGCTAAAATTGAGCTGCTGACAGCAGCAATTTTTCCAGTATTTTCCAGCTTCTTTTTACTGGCCAAAGCCAATTGAAAACCGTCAGAAGAGCACAGCATGACAAAATCAAGGCCGCTCACGTTATTTAACAGTTCATGAATTTGGATACGGCCCGTTTCAATCAATGATTGAGGAATCTGGCGTGAAAGAGTATTGGTATTCACTTTAATTTCATCCTTTAAGACATTGCAATGGTGCGAGTTTCAATAGCAGAAATTAAGACTTCAACCATAAGCAGCACATCATCTTTTTGTCTGGCATCGACCGCAAATATGGGGTAACTGTAGAGATGTAAGCTCATCCAATCCCGATAAATCTTGAGCATCTGATCATCTTGTTGATCGAGATGGGTAATACCAATCACAATATTTTCACTATAGCTTTGAAAAGCGTTGAGATAGGTTTGCAAATCTTGCAAACGCTCTGCACTTGAATGATCAATTAAAATACCGACTCCAATAGCACCTTTACACACAATAGACCACATAAAATCAAAGCGATCTTGACCGGGGGTGCCATACAGTCCTATTTTGGTATCATCCTCAAGCACAATTTCTCCATAGTCGATTCCTACTGTCGTGGAATATTTACTATGCCTATTTATGTCAGTATTCATAGCTTCTGTTTCTATGACCGGAATGTCGGAGAGCACTTTGATGGCAGCCGATTTTCCAGCCCCCATACTCCCACCAAAAACAATTTTATATTGCTGCAAAATCATATAGACACTCATTTTTATCAAGGTTTAATCAGTTTTATATAAAATCTATTCGGTAGTTTTGTACTTTAAGCAGCCCGAATTTAACTCCGTATTTAAATCATTGCTTTGGACTGTAGCTGGAACCAACGGATGATAAGTTAAAATTTAAGCTATGGTGATATGTTGGAAACTGAGGTTACGATTACGAATGTGAATAAACTGTGAATTTATTCGATATTTCAGACATTAAAGTGATTTTTGTGGGTATATGAAATGAGATTATTGAGAATAAAAGATTAGGTTCAGTCCTTGCCAATATCCAGCAACAGTATGAAGAATTGGAAAAACAAAATAAGCGTTCCCGGGCCAAAAAAAGTATGCCGAGTCGTAAAAGCTCAAAAAGCCATTATTGAACAAAGAAACTTAAATCCTGTACTGGACTCTTGCAGTTAAAAACTGGACATTTCCAATTCAAGCGTAGGATTCAGATTTCATTCTTGAATTGCTGTTTTCTGTGCACGTCTTCTTGGCATCTTTTGAGAACGATTTCGTTTGTTTTGTTGCTCTAAGTCTTCATGCTGTTGCTGAATATGATTTAGAACAGCACCCAAACGCTTGTTCTCAACGACCTCTCGCTGGTTGAGCTGACTTAATTTATCGAAGATGCTGTAATTGATCTTCCGACCTTCATGCATGAAGGCCACAGTAGCATCCGGGTATTCTAGAAAATCAAGATATTTACCGATCAGCCTCTGATTTTCTTCTGTATTCTCCAGGAGATATACGCATTTATCATAAGTAATGGTCAAGCTATTCGTGATTCTTCGGGGTTCACGCCAGGTAAAAATATCATCTAATTCCTCAGCTGTTTCAGTGACAGAGCGATGTAAGTTATTAGGATTAAAGGCCACCTTGGCAAATTTACGATTAAATTGCTCAATAAAGCAGGGCTTGCCGTGCTGTTCGACATAAAAACGTGTCGAAATCCTATAGTCAAAGGCTGATTCTGACTTACAGAAGCGTAAATGCTGCAATTTTCCTGTGGCATCATCAATAAACACCAGCAGACAGCATTTAGCAGCACGTCCTTCGAACTAGTCATGGTGAGAGCCATCGATTTGTACCAGTTCACCATAACAATCCCAGTTATATCGAGACTGGTACGGTCGTTTCAGGCGCTTGGAACGAGGAATCCATAAATTGGCTGCAATCATCCAGGAACGCAGGGTTTCCACTGAAATATGGAATCCATGCACGGTGGAGAGCTTTGCATGCGCTAAAGTGGATCTGAAACCAAAAAGATGCTCAGAAATAATGGAAAGGCATTCAGACTTTACAGCTTCATCATGGCGACGATGACCTGGTTAACCACGACTAGCATGCGCCAAACCTGAAATACCGTCTTGATTGAGCTTCTGCAATAACCGGGTAATTTGACGGGTTGAAAGATCCAAAATTTCAGCAGCACGGACTTGTGTAATACGTTGATCTAGAACATCTTGCAGGATAGCAAGACCTTGTATTTCCTTGTCAGACATAGTGATCAGCATCTCGATTCATATCCAGTCCATTATGTTAAACGGACTCTGATTTAGTGGAAAATTCATTTTTTTAAAAAAGTAAAACTTGCAGAACCCTTTCTAATTTGTAATCCTTTCGGCCAAGGGTGTCTAGCTAAGCTAAGGCAGGTGATTATTGTAGTCGGGCCGCTATAATGCGGATGACGAGTGCCTGTATGTTTAATCTGAAGATTTTTAATCAAATCTCTACGGAGATTTTGACGATAAAAAATAACCTCCAGCTTAATTCTGAGTTTCAATTAATTAATAAATATAAGACTTCTACTTCTGAAGATTATAGACAAGCTATTATTTTGATCTTTAAAGAGCGGGGTTATGTGAGTTTAGAAATAGGTCAACTATTAGAAAATATTTAACGGCTTAATATTTTTAAAAATTCTAAAATGGTTAACATTTTAGAGAAATAAATTCAATCTGTCTAATTATTTTTTACTTGTCAATACTTAATTGACTCTGTCCATCTATCCAGTTTCTTTTAAAAAAATGGGGGATGTATGCGTTCTAATAAATCATCTTGGTTTGCCAATATCAATCCAAATGTTTTTATCAGTACCGTGGCAATTATTGCTATTTTCTTGGCTTTGGTTGTTTTTACACCGAATTCATTTGAACTTTTAACCCAGAAAATGAACCAGTGGATTATTCATTCATTTAGCTGGTTCTATGTCCTATCAGTGGCAGTATTTCTGATCATGCTGATTTATATCGCCCTGTCTGATATGGGGAAAATCAAACTGGGACCCGATCATAGTCAGCCTAAATACGGAAATGCTTCCTGGTTTGCAATGCTATTTACTGCAGGCATGGGCATCGGACTAATGTTTTTTGGGGTTGCAGAACCGGTAATGCATTATGTCACACCACCTGCGGGTGAACCCGAAACAGTACTAGCGGCACAGCAATCGCTTCGAGTGACTTTTTTCCATTGGGGCTTACATGCCTGGGCTATTTATACTGTGGTCGGCCTATCATTGGCTTATTTTGCATATCGGCATCAATTGCCTTTAAAAATTCGTTCGGCTTTATATCCACTGATTGGCAAAAAGATTTATGGTCCAATCGGAGATAGTGTAGATACTTTCGCTACGATTGGAACAGTCTTTGGTGTTGCCACTACACTGGGGTTTGGAGTCACACAGATTAACTCGGGGCTGAATTACCTGTTTGGGATTGAACAGGCACCAAGCACTCAAGTGGTTCTGATTATTGTGGTTAGTGCCATGGCAGCCACATCGGTATTTTTTGGCCTTGATAAGGGAGTTAAACGTCTAGCTGAATTGAATCTGGTACTTGTACTTTTACTCTTAATATTTGTGTTTATTACGGGTCCAAGTATCTACCTGCTTCAGACCACAATTCAGAATGCCGGACAGTATGTTTCTAATCTCTTCGTTATGACATTTAACCTCTATGCTTATCAGCCAAGTGGCTGGATTGGTGGCTGGACCATTATGTATTGGGCCTGGTGGATTTCTTGGTCACCATTTGTAGGCATGTTTATTGCACGGGTATCTGAAGGACGCAGTATCCGTGAATTTATCGTCGGTGTGCTACTGATTCCGACCGGATTCACCCTGATCTGGATGGGTTTTATGGGTAATGCTGCACTCTTCAGTATTATGCATGAAGCAAATACTACTTTATTAGATGCGGTTCAGCGTGATTCTTCAGTTGCCTTATTTGAGTTTCTTAATAATCTACCCTTCAGTTCAGTAACCAGCATCATTGCAACTTTGCTAGTGATGCTATTTTTCGTCACCTCGGCCGATTCAGGCTCATTAGTCACCGACTATCTGACTGCGAAAAGTGAGAATTCGCCTACCTGGCAGCGTTTATTTTGGACTGTACTCATAGCACTGTTGGCGATTATATTGCTGCTGGTTGGTGGACTTGAAGCCTTACAGTCTGCCACTATCATGAGTGCCTTACCGTTCACCATAATCATGCTGCTGATTTGCTGGGGTTTAATCAAAGCCTTGCATCTGGATGTCACCAAAATGCATGCATTGCAGGCAGCGAGAATTACCCCGCGTGCGATTCAGAATCCACGTAGCTGGCAGCAGAGACTAGGTCTGATTATGCACTACTCACATACTCAAGAAGAGGTGCAGGCTTATATTCAAACCACTGTGAACAAAGCATTTCTCAGTTTTCAAAATGAACTCAAACGTCGACAATTACAGGTCAAGATTACTAAGCTAGAACAGGGTATGCAGCTACAAGTTGATCATCAGGATGAGATGAATTTTATCTATCAGGTGGTTGCGACTAAGACTTTAAGTCCAAGTTTTATGTCTGGTATGGATACTACTGAAGAAAATTCCTATCAGGCTGAAGTATTTTTAAGAGAAGGTGGACAGGGCTATGATGTAATGGAGTGGACGCAGGAAGATTTGTTACAAGACATTATTGATCAATATGAACGTCATTTACACTTTTTAAGTGTAGTACGTACATCAGAATAAATTTGTATAGAAAAAATGCCATATCAGTAATTTCTCTATATTTTGGAAAATTTAATTAAGGAGCGGGTTTTATATTCTATAGAACTTGCTCCTTTTACTATACTTGATTGATTAGGCAAAGTTTTTATAAATTAATACTTATTAATCAGAGAATAGTTAAATTATTTAACTGACCTTTGTTCTGATCGCGTTGAACTTGCAGATACTTTTTTAATTTGTAATCCTTACCACCAAGTGTGTCTAGCTAAGGTAGGTGTTTGTTGTAGTCGGACCGCTATAATGCTGATGACGAGTACCTGTATGTTTAATCTGAAGATTTTTAATCAAATCTCTACGGAGATTTTGACGATAAAGAATGATCTAGAGCTCAACTCTGAGATCCAATTAATAAATATAAAACAGCTCATTCCGAGGACTATAAAAAGGTCATTTTTTTGATTTTTAAGGAGCAAGGTTATTCTTCTTTCGAAATAGGTCAGTTGTTTGAAGGTAAGATTTAAAGATTTATTGCAAGTCCTATTTGGAAAAATATAAAATTGTTATAAAAAAGCCCATTCCTACTCTAATGAACCTTTTTTTATGACAACTTATATGTCGCATGACGCAACTTAATTATCTTGATTTACTACGAAATTTAACAGCACAGTATCCGTTTTTGTTCTTACCTTGAACCAGTTTTCTATTCGAACTTTATCTTCACTTGACAGTGGTTCAGATGTTCTTACACTTAGTTGAAGCATTTGTTTTTGATTTACATCAGCTGGTAAATCAACACCCTGTCCAAGAAAAATAGAGGTTACGCTTGGATATTGTGCGCGAAGTTCGGCAAAAATATCATTTGAATTGGCAAATAGAGCATTTTTTATCTTCAGCTCTTGCTGCAACTGTTTTACCTGTTGATCCTTCTGAAGCAGAGCCTCTTGTCCGTTGAGATACAAATCACTCAGTAATCCAGACTTCAAAGCAGTCACATCAACCTTATTATCATTGGTTTGATGAACAATGATTTTAGTACCTTCAAGCTGTGCAACAGCAAGTCGTCTTTCAATGTTCTGCAACGTTGCTTGGCTTAATGGCAAACCGACCAAAGCTAACTCGATCGTACGTGTTTTGCTATCAATTTTTGAACTGGCAACTTGTGTATCTTTGAAGGTAAACTCTTGTGTAATGAATTTATTGACATTCGATTTAAAGACTTCTTCGTTGACTAATTTGGCTCCAAGATACGCACTGGGAATTGCAGTCACAATCGCAATAATCAGCAACGACATCTTCACACGTCTTTCAACTTTCTCATCAGCAAAACTATGTGGCTTTAACCTTAAGATGCGAATACCAATAATGGTAGCCAGGCTAATAAACACACAATTGATGGTATATAAATAAAGTGCTCCACCGACAAAGCTCCACTGTTCGGTAGCAATACCAAATCCTGCGGTACAAACAGGTGGCATCAATGCGGTAGCAATAGCTACCCCCGGGATAACATTGGACTTTTCTTTTCGGGTGACTCCGATGATCCCTGCCAACCCACCAAATAATGCGATGAGCACATCCCAAACTGTTGGGCTAACCCGTGATAAAAGTTCGGATTGTGCATTATCAAGTGGTGATATAGAAAAATACAAGGTGGATACGACCAGACTGATCAGTGTCGCCATTCCCAAGTTAAAGAGAGCCCGTTTAACCAGTTTAAAATCATAAACTGCTACACCCAGCCCTACACCCATAATCGGTCCCATGAGTGGGGAAATCAGCATGGCACCAATCACTACGGCTGTTGAATTAATATTCAATCCGACCGATGCAATAAAAATAGCGAATATCAGAATCCAAGGCGTTGCACCTGAAAGCTCAAGACCATCACGAATACGACGTTCGATCTCTTCATCTTCTGCTTTATCCGCAAGTAAACTGAAGCGATTACGTGCTCGCTTTAATCGGCTCGTAGAAGCAGACGTTGAATCGTGATCGTCGGATTGGTGTGTCAATTTAATTTCCTACTTTTCATTCGCTTTCATTATGACCTGAAACCCAGATCATCATGATGATGGTTGCATCACCATACCTTGAAGTATTTGTACAATCCAGCAAAGTAACTTTACTTAGAATTACAAAAAAGTTGAGATTAGTCTCAAAATTGATCAAAAAACAAACAAAATTGTTTCATTTCTTATGATCGTTCCATCATGTTATGCATTTTCCTTTTACTGTATCTGATTGTATTGTTACAGTAAAAGGGATTATAAGTGCTTAAATTTAATAATGATATTATTCATGGGGCAATTTTTGACATGGATGGCACAATGTTTGATACAGAGCGTTTACGTTTCCAAACATTGAAACAGGCCTCTCAGGAATTGATTGGTGTTTCATTCAGCGATGCTTATTTAATGGCCTGTCTGGGGCTTAGTGCAACCAGTGCACACCAACTTGCAAAACAGCAGTATGGCGAAGATATTCCGTATGCTCAGATTCGTAAACGAGCTGATGAACTCGAACTTGAAAGTGTACGAAGTTTTGGAGTACCAATCAAAAAAGGGTTAGTTCAGGTACTAGAACGTTTACGTAAATCCGGTTTACGTATGGCGGTTGCGACATCAAGTCGTCGCTTAATTGCTGAAGAATATCTCATCAATGCCAATATTTATAAATTCTTCGATGTATTAGTGTGTGGTGATGAAGTACAGCAAGGCAAACCTCACCCCGAAATTTTCCTCTCCGCTGCTGAGAAACTCAATTTACCTTCCTCTGAATGTCTGATGTTTGAAGATTCCGAAAATGGCATTACTTCCGCTTATGATGCTGGCGGAGTCACCATCTTGCTGCAAGACATCAAGGAACCTAATTCCAACATGCTGGCCAAAACAGATTACTTTTTTGAAAGTATGTATGACTGCCTGCATCAATTAGATCAACATACACTAAACTTGGAAATGCCAACACTTCAAGAGTCTTTTCCACAAAGTCTGAATCAATTGACCGTTGGCATTCATGGATTTGGTGCGATTGGCGGTGGTTTCATGGCACAGATCATGTCACATTGGGATGGTTATACACGTCCAAAGCAGATCTATGCCTCAACCCATAATCCCTTATATCGATCAGCAGTGAATGCTTTTGGCAGTTATTGTATTCGTTATGGACAGCTTTCCTATGATGAACGTATTGAAAACATGAGCATTATGGATGCCGGTAATATTGAACAGATGCAGGAGATGTATATTGCCTCAAGCATGATAGCAGTGTGTTTACCTGAACATGCGCTTGCAAGCGAGGCCAAAACAATTGCCCAAGGTTTGTATGCTCGTCACATTGCCAATGATGAGCACTTGACGAACCCTTTAACCATTCTCATTATCTTAAATAAAATCGGTGCCAAACACTTATTGCTTGAACATGTGCATGGCGCTTTGGTTGAAATTACAGCTCCGGACATTGCTGAGCAGATTTTAGAGCAGCATTATTTCTGTGATACGGTCGTTAACCGGATGGTTTCCAAATTGACCGACCAAAACCTTTACCGTCAGTTGCGTATTAAGTACAACATTTTTAAGCAATACCAACTCGATCACGACCTTGATCATGCTGATATTGAAGATGCTACCCGTTTGAATCCTGAACAGGAAAGATTAGCTTCCATGTATGTCGAAGAGATGTGCAGTAACTTTAAACCCAGCCATATTTTGCAGACCATGGACTTGATTCTCTTCCATGCAGAAGTGGACATGCCGATTTACGTAGAAAATAACAGTCCCTTGCTAGGCAAAATGCGTCAGATGGTGTTGGTGGATGATATTCGGGAAATTCAGTTGATAAAAAACAGGTTATGGAATGGTGTTCATGCCATGACTACCTGGTATGCAACACGCCTAGGCTACGAAACGATTGGTTTAGCTATGACAGACCAAAAAGTGCGACAGTTTATGGAGGGGCTTCTAGAAGAAGTGAAGGCAGGGCTTACCCTTACCCTCCCACATCGCAAAAATGATCTTGATGATCTGGCAAAAAG
Source organism: Acinetobacter sp. ANC 5414 (assembly GCF_013004295.1). Lineage (NCBI taxonomy): Bacteria > Pseudomonadati > Pseudomonadota > Gammaproteobacteria > Moraxellales > Moraxellaceae > Acinetobacter > Acinetobacter sp. ANC 5414. The sequence continues at coordinate 135,180 of NZ_JABERM010000030.1, read as the reverse complement.
CTTTATGAATTCTTGTGTCAATGCCTACAAAGATCCGTGTGAACGTGTCGCACGTGACCCATTAAGGAAACTGACGGCCTCTGAACGGGTATTTGGATCAATCGCATGTAATATCCAGCATGAAGGTTTACCCTACCAGCACTTAAGCCAAGGTGCGGTATTCGGTTACTGCTACGCCATTGAGCAGAATGCTGTCAGTTATGATGAAGCATTGGAACATCTGGAAATCCAGTTGGCTCAATCTGAATTGAACGAGCAGCATCAGCGGTGCTTACAGCAACATATTGAAATGCACTTAGCCCAACTGCTCCCAGATAAACATAAAATCCACAATTCACAATCCGTTCCAACCCCAAAGCAAGCCGAATATAATCTAACCTGACTGCGCCATCTGGAGATGTACTAGATCCAACCAGAATAGAAGCCTATATTAATGAGGTCAATTATGCTTGGCCTCATTGTTCAAGCATGAATTTAGCGGCACTGTTGCAAATAAAGATCTAAGTCAATGATATTCCGTTCAAAAAAGCTTAAAAACCGAAAACCCTGTTGATTAGACACACTTAACCCTGAGAATTTTCGTAATAAAATGATGAAGCTTGTCCTTTACGTAGTGCACGCATGACTTCAATACCTTTAATTGTGGCATAAGCCGTCTTCATCGATTTGAATCCTAACGTGGCCCTGATGATCCGCTTTAGCTTGCCATGATCACATTCGATCACGTTGTTTTTGTACTTAACCTGCCTGTGCTCAAGGTCTGGTGAACATGTTCTAACCGTGACAAAGCACCTTCATATGTGGATCCTTTATCCGTATTGATCACTCGTGGAATTTGCCACTTCTTCACATTATTTAAAATTTTTCCAAGAAAACAATAGGCTGATTTGGCATTACGTCTAGAAGAAAGGTAAAAATCAATGGTATAGCCACGTTGATCGACTGCACCATACAGATAAGACCATTGTCCATTCACTTTTACATAAGTTTCATCAATATGCCCTGAGCTCAGATCTGTAGGATTACACCAATACCAGCGCACAGCCCAAAGAATAATTTCGCCCTGAAAATGCCGACCATGGAAAGGATTCATATGCTGCACATTTAGCTAAAATAGTCTTCAGCTTACCATTTGTGGTTATTTACAACAGTGCCTATTCAAGCAATGCTAAATTAATCATCCAAAAATTAACTCAATGATTTAATAAAATTTAAAAATATTATTGTGTCGTATTTTATGTTAAATTTTGAATAATTTTTAGTCTAATTATTTAATAAAAAGATTAAAATTTGGGAGTTGCATTGGCAGCGTAAAGAGCACTCTATTTCACAGAGTAAATATGCTACACAAAAATAGATCTATTTTTATTCTTCTTGTCCTCATTGCAGTGATCATGAATATTTTCATGATTAGCTTATTGACTTATACCTTACATACTTCACGTGAGCGCGAACAAGCTCAAGCTAGGACCGGTGTAGAAAATTTAACATCACTGCTCGAAGAAAGTGTGAGCGGCAGTTCACAAGAAATCGATTTGTCTTTGTATACTTTACAAACTTATATAGAAAAAGAATTAGGTGATAAAAAACAAATAAATGACAGAGAAATCAATCTATTTATTCAGAAACAAAAAGATTGGATTGGCTCTGTTACACGAATACACATTACCGATACAAAAGGTCAAGTTCAATTCGCTGATCATGATATTGGTGGTCAGACTTCCAATTATGCGAATTATAGTTTTTTTAAAGAGGCCCAACAGAAAAATACGGATCAGCTGTTTGTGACCAAGCTGATCAGAGATCCAAATGGCCAAGGCTGGGTTCATCTATTTGCACGACGTTACAATCAGGCTGATGGAACTTTTGCAGGCATGATTATCACTGCATTACCTGCCAACTACTTTAATCATCTGATTGCAAAACTGGATGTAGGCCCTAAAGGAGTGGTACTGGTACAAGACTTGGATATGCGAGTTATTGCACGTAATCCCATGCTCAAAACACCGAACGGTCAGGTGGGTTTTGTGGGGGGGCCACCGGAACTGTCACAACTGGTTCACTCCGGCGCACAGTCTGGCACTATTTATACCCGACGAACTACAGATAAAATCCCGCGTATTGGTAACTTTCGCAAGCTAAGCAGCATGCCTATTTTTGTTGTTGTTGCCTTCGGTGAAAAAGACTATCTGGCCCAATGGTATGAAGATGTTATTAAAGCCATTTTGCTAGGATTACTCTTCATTGTGGTGACCACGATTGCTGGATGGTTACTTTGGCAGCAAATTCGGGCGAATATGTTGACCAATCGTCGTAGTCGGATGCTGTTACGTAATGCACAAGATGGTATTCATGTTCTAGATCGCGAAGGCAAGCTTCTTCAAGGCAGTGATTCCTTTTTTCGCATGATTGGTAGCACTCCGCAGGCAGCCTTGGGCAAAACCCTGTGTTACTGGGATAACGGCTATAATAAGGCGGAGCTGCAAGAGCTCATCAATAAAGGTATTTCTACGTCTGGGGGCATTCGTTTCGAAACCTGTTATCGAAATGCCCAAGGTGAGTGTTATCCAGTAGAAGTCAGTTCAGTTCTGGTACATCTTGATGATAATGAGGTGTTCTTCTGCTCGGCGCGTGATATTACCGAGCGTAAAAAAGCAGAAGAACACCTGCGTATTGCCGCGACTGCATTTGACTCTCAAGTCGGGATGTTGATTACAGACCCTCATTTGGTTATTTTACGTACTAATCGTGCTTTGACAGAAATTACGGGTTATAGCGAACAAGAGTTGATTGGGCACACGCCTAAAATCCTGCAATCAGGCATGCATGACAAAAACTTCTATTCCAGCATGTGGAACCATATTCGCACCACCGGATCCTGGCAGGGTGAAATCTGGAATAAACGCAAAAATGGTGAACTGTATCCACAGCACATCTTGATTGCCAGTGTACGGGATGAAAATGACCTAACGACGCATTATGTAGCTTCCATTACCGATATTTCTGCCTATAAAGCTGCAGAAGAAAAAGTACACTTGCTAGCGTTTTATGACTCTCTGACCAAATTACCAAACCGTAGCCTATTTTTGGAACATCTTGAACAGAGCATGAGAGACGCAGAAAATAAAAAGCAGCTCGGCGTGATTTTGTGTATTGATCTGGATAATTTTAAAGCTTTAAACGATACTGAAGGTCATGAAACTGGTGATAGCTTATTACAGCAAGTTGCAACTCGCCTGTTAGAGTGTGTTGAAGCGAATCATATGGTTGCCCGACTGGGTAGTGATGTGTTTGTTGTGCTGTTGGATCAGCTTGGTGCTTCTGAGACGGAGACTATTCAATGCGCAGAAAAGACGGCAAAACGTATTTTACAGACACTCGCTCAACCTTACTTTTTTGCAGACTCAGAATATCGTAGTTCTGCCAGTATAGGAATCAGCCTGTTTGGGCTACAAGCGTATGAAAATGTCCAGGATCCGGTTAAACGTGCTGACATGGCACTGTCTGAAGCAAAGAATTATGGTCGTAATACCTATCGCTTTTTCGACCCTTTGATTCAATCTCAGGTTCAGGAACGTGCGGAGATTGATGCCGGACTACGTCAATCCCTAGAAAAAAATCAGCTGGTGCTGTATTACCAGCCACAAGTGAATGGTGCACAACAGGTGACAGGAGTAGAAGCCTTGTTACGTTGGCTGCATCCAGTTAAAGGAATGATTTCCCCTGCTCGTTTTATCCCCGTCGCAGAAGAAAATGGTTTCATTATTACTCTGGGTCAGTGGGTACTGGAAAGTGCCTGCCAACAATTGAGTGACTGGGCCAAGTATCCGCAAACTGCTCACCTCAGCATGGCTGTGAATGTCAGTGCTAGCCAATTTGCTCGTGATGAGTTTGTCCAAGACGTGCTCGAAATTCTGGAACGTACACAAGCTCCAGCACACTTACTAAAACTTGAACTTACCGAAAGCGCCTTAGTGATGCGGGTAGAAGATATTATTGAAAAAATGACGGTTCTTAAACGTTACGGGGTGATGTTCTCTCTAGATGATTTTGGTACAGGATATTCTTCTTTAACTTATTTACAGCGGATTCCGATTGATCAATTAAAAATCGATCAAGGTTTTGTTCGGGATATTATGGTGAGTGCTAATGATGCTGAAATTACCAAAATGATCATTGTTTTGGCAAAAACTTTGGGAATTTCTGTGCTGGCTGAAGGTGTAGAAACCGAAGCTCAACGGGATGTATTAGAAAAACAGGGTTGTTATCATTACCAGGGCTATCTGTTTGGTAAACCGATGCCGATTGATGAATTTGAGCAGTATTTCATACTTCAGCAAACTCCGCATTGAATAGCCTTAGTTAAGCTATATTGATGGCTTTAGATCAATTTGTCCCAACATATTGCTAAGAACCTAAAGTAATTTACCTGATAGCCAATACACATTTAAAAGTGAAATAAAAAGAGTTTATCTAGGGCGTGTCATCAATTAAGCCATATCATGATTGAGGCAAGGTAGATCGCTGACAGGAAGTTTTGAGCCAATTTATCATAGCGCGTAGCAATACCTCGATACTGCTTGAGCTTGGCGAAGAAGTTCTCGATCAGATGTCTTGCCTTATAAAGATGTGGGTCATAATCACGCTGATCAATCGCGTTACTTTTGGACGGCATCACGATCTGACCCTTGATCTCATGGATTGGATCAATCACCCGATCCTTGGAATTGTAGGCTTTATCCATGAGCCAAGTCTGACTTAACGATAAGTCCAGCAGCATATCAGCGCCATTTAAGTCATGAGCCTGCCCGGCAGTGAGATAAAATCCTGTTGGGTTGCCTAAAGCATCAGTACGGGCATGAATTTTGGTACTTAAGCCACCTTTACTGCGTCCGATCGCCTGTTCTTTTTTTTTTCCGGCACTGTGTTGATGAGCGCGCACAATGGTTGAGTCCAGCATGGCATATTCATTATCACTATTCTTTGCCAGTACTTCAAAAACTTTCTGCCATATGCTTGCTTTAGCCCAACGGCTAAAGCGAGTGTGCACGACTCTAAAATCCCCAAAGCGTTCTGGTAAGTCTCGCCACGGAATACCTGAACGATACCGATACAATACTGCTTCAACAAATAGCCTGTTGTCTTTGGCAGTTACTCCAACAATACTCGCTCGTCCGGGCAACAGATCCTTAATCTGTTGCCACTGATCATCTCTTAATGCATAGCGTTTAGTCATGAAAAAATAATGAGGACAGATTAGATTTTCTCAAGCTAATTGATGACAGGCCCTAGGAGAATGGTGGCAGTCTACTTAAATAAACAGTCTCCGATAAACCAGATAATATTAACCATGAAGCTCTAATCTTATACAAGTTAGAGCTTCTGTTTTTCTCAGCTTAGTTACCTCGATAGGTTGAATATCCATAAGGACTAAGTAATAAGGGAATATGATAGTGTTTTACCGAGCCATCAGTTTGGAAAATCACCGGAACTTCTGGAAAGAAAGAATTTTGCTTATTTTTTTTAAACCAGTCTCCTGTTTTAAACGTGACTTTGTATATCGTATTATCTAAAGTTTTATTTTCTGGAAATAATGCGGTTACACGACCTTGCTCATTGGTTTTAGCTTCTGAAATCTGTATCCATTTTCCATTTTTCTGTTCTTCCAAAGTAACTTTTACATCAGGTGAAGGCAATCCACTTTCCAAGTTAAGTACATGCACACTTAAAGGATTTTGCGCCATTACCCAACTTGAAATAAATAAACTGCCAGCGAATAAAAATAACTTGTTCATATGAATTTATCCTGAATTAAATTGATTTAAATTTGTTTGAGTGTGATTTCTATGCCCTGTTGTGCACATTGATCATCTTGGATTGACCCACCTGCACCGGCTACACCAACTGCACCTAATAGCTGACTTTTATAAACTACGGGCACTCCTCCACCTAAAAGTAATAATTCAGGTAAGCTGGTTAAATTCTGTGAATCAACATTCTTCTGCGCATTACGCATAAATTGTAAGGTAGTCACCTTGCTTGAATATGCGGTAAAAGCTTTCCTTTGCGCTGCGATTAAATTATGTATACCCACAGTTTCATGCCGTTGACTTGCCAGGACATTGCCACCCTGATCTAAGACCACTACAGCCGCAGGTTTAGCAGTAGTGCTACATGCTTGCATGACATTGGTTGCCAGTTGATTAGCGAGGTTTAGATCCATGACATAGCTGGTTTTAGGAGCTGAATATGTGATTGAACTAAATAGAAGTACCGGAATAAATAGAAGTTTTTTCATCATTTCTATTAAGCTAAATTAAGAGATAAATTAGCTTATATAAAATAAAGTCACTATTGCATGACAATAAGATTACGGATTTGTAATGTGTAAACAGACAAATTCATATAATATTGTTTGGATGCAGATACTTATTATTGAAGATGAAACCAAAATTGCTGAATTTCTAGCAAAAGGTTTAAATGAATCCGGCTATTTAGCCAGTGTTGCTCATGATGGATTAACAGCGTTAACGTTGTTACAAGAAAAAAACTTTGATTTAGTAGTTTTGGATGTCATGTTACCTGAAATTGACGGTTGGCAAGTATTAAAGACCTTAAGGACATTTTCTAAAATTCCGGTACTCATGCTGACTGCAAAAGATCATGTCTTGGATCGGGTTAAAGGGCTCGAATTAGGAGCAGATGATTACCTGATTAAGCCTTTCTCTTATATAGAATTATTGGCACGGGTCAAAAATCTGTTAAGACGCGGTGTAAAAATCGAGTCTGAATACTATCAAGTTGAAGATCTAGTTTTATATAGGTTTGAACGTACTGTTTATCGGAACCAGCAAAAAATAGACTTAAGTACTAAAGAGTTTTCACTTTTACACTTATTAATGCAACATCAAGGTGAATTATTAACCCGATCTCAAATTGCCTCTGAGGTGTGGAATATTAATTTTGATACGGATACGAATGTAGTCGATGTGGCTATCCGTCGTTTGCGTGCCAAAATTGATGATCATTTTCAGCCTAAATTAATTCATACTGTTCGCGGTATGGGATATCGTTTAAGCGTAAATAAATGAAAAACCAATTAAAAAATATGAGCTTAACAACGCGCTTAAGTATTTCTTTCAGTATTGTTTGTTCCATTGTATTTTTGGGTGTTGGCTTGCTTTCTTATCACAACATGCAGCACCTGTTAACCAAACAACGTGATCAGAACTTAGCTGCGCGTATCGAACGTATCGAGGTATTTTTACAGGATCAGGAAAGTTTCCGGATTTTGGTTCAACACCCTCATCTATATGAAAATATGTTGGGTAAAGAAGATAATCTTTTAATCTTAAGAAATCAGCAACACGCCTTAATTGAGATAAATCCTTTAAAAGTTCGTATTCCTGCTATAGCAGAATCAAAAACAATTCTCTTTCTGGATAACCAGTTTCAACTGGCCACAACCCGTTTAGCTTATAAAACTGTTGTTTTTAATCATCAACATTATCAACTGATTGCTGGCACACAGCTTGATGAAGCTCAGTCTACGCTGGATCAATATCTATGGAAGTTGATTCTTTATAGTTTATTGGGAATTGGTGTAGCAAGTCTACTCGGACGCTTGGTGGGATTGTATTTACTGGAATCTCTCAATCATCTAATTGAGCAGACACATAAAATTCAGGGTAATCAACCTCAACAGCGAATCGAGATTAAAAGTGCCACCATCGAAGTGGATAAACTCAGTTCAGCAATGAATGCGATGTTAGAAAAAATTCAGATTAATTATGACCAGCTAGCACAGTTTTCTGAAGATATTGCCCATGAATTAAGGACCCCTTTGAATAACTTAATGGGGCAGACTCAAATCATGCTCATGCAATCTCGGTCACAACAAGAACTGGAACAGCTTTTATATTCTCATCTTGAGGAATATGAACGACTCAGTAAGATGATAGACAATATGCTGTTCATCGCTCGCTCTGAATACAGCGATTATATTATCGATAAAGAAAATATTGATTTATCCAACCTTATTTTAGAATTGGTCCATTATTTTGAATTCTTAGCTGAAGATAAACAAATGAGATTTGTTTTAGAATTAGAAAAGGGAATTCAAATATATGCTAATGCAGATTTATTAAAAAGAGCGCTGTCTAATCTTATAATCAATGCTATTGATTATGGATTTGAAGATCAAGACATTGTGATTTCAACAAAATCTACAGAAAGTCATGTCAATATTGAAATACTAACTAAAAATGTTTTTATTGATAAACAACATTTGAATCAATTATTTGAACGTTTCTATCAAATTGATAGTAGTCGACATTCCAAAGCAAAAACTGGTGGTTTAGGATTATCAATAGTTAGATCTATCATGATGTTACATCATGGAGAAGTAACCGCCTATAACACCAAGGAAGGCATTATATTTAGTTTAAAGATTAAATATTTAACTTGCAGATATTATTAAAAGTTTCTTAAAAATGAGAAATTTTAGTAGAAACCTCCCCATTCCTGAATGATTCAGCTGATTTATGAATTTCTCAATCCAAGCGCCTGAAACATCCATATCAGCCACGTTATAATCGTGATTGCTTCGGTGAGTATCCAGACTTTCTGGTCTTCGGAAGATTCTGTTCCCAAGACCAGAAAATAACGCTTCATTTCACTGTTCGGTGAGTTAATTGATTGAATTTTATTTATGGATATTAAGGACTAGATAAATCCGTTTCTGTTGCATTTTTTATCATTACTTTAGAGGCTTGAATATTAAACTTGTCACGCTTCATAAAGAATGTACAGAAGATCGCAAATATAGCCATCCCCATAATATAAGTAATAATCAAATGAGGACTGCCATCCCCCACACTTAAAAGTTTAGTTGCAATCAGGGGAGCTAAGCCTCCACCAATTACTCCGGCAAACTGCACAGAAATTGAAATACCGCTATATCGGATTTCGGTCGGGAATTGTCGAGCAAATAACTGGGATTGCGGTGCATACATGAGTGGAAAAACTACACCAATAGCGAATACTATTGCAGTCCAGACCAATAGTGGATCTTTGGTATCCAACATACTGAAAAATGGATAGCAATAAAGTGAAAGTACCACCAGACCAAACATAAACATATTTCTTTGACCCACCTTATCTGAGAGATGTCCAAATAAAGGCGTCATAATCATAATCAAGCCACCCCCACAAATAGTGGCAAATAGAATGTCTTGACGGGGAATCCCCAGTTTTGTCGTGGTATAGGCGAGTGCGAAGGTGGAAGCAATATAGAACCATGCATTCTCAGCGGCACGCGCAAAAATAATGGTTAAAAGCTCTCGAGGATGATTTTTGAAAACTTGCAAAGCTGGTACTTTAATTTCTTGCGCCTGGTCTTTAATTTTTTCAAAATCCGGGGATTCAGGTACTTTGACCCGGATATACCACCCAACCCCTAACAGGACAATACTGGCAAGGAATGGAATTCTCCATCCCCAGCTAAATAGGCTGGCTTCTGGCAACATAGACACCAACCCCAGAGCGATGGATGCAAGCATGAGTCCACCACCTGCACTGGCCTGAGGTAAACTGCCCCAAAATCCTTTGCCTCCCTCGGGTGCATGTTCAACTGCCATTAAAACGGCACCGCCCCATTCTCCTCCCATGGCCATGCCCTGAATGAAGCGCAGGATGACAAGACACACCGTAGCCCAATAGCCAATACTTTCATAGGTAGGCAATAAACCAATGAGAACGGTGGGAATACCCATCATAATTAAAGTAGTTAATAACATTGCTTTACGGCCAATTTTGTCTCCAAAATGACCAAACACAATTCCGCCCAAAGGCCGGCCAATAAATCCAACTGCATAAGTAGCAAATGCAGCCATTACACCCATCAATGGATCTAGATTAGGAAAGAAGAGTTTATTGAAAATTAATGCGGCGGCTGCACCGTAAATAAAAAAATCGTACCATTCAATAGTTGTACCCACCATACTGGATACACCAGCCAAACGGTGGGAAGACTTTTTATCTTGAGCATGAGATTGTTGTTCGGGTTTCATATATATCCCTCTTGTATTTTTTAGCAGAGTCATCCATGACCCACTTCATTATTTAAAATCCGATTATTTATAACAAAGTGAATCTATAGATTGCTTATTCCACACAGGCCACAGCTTTTCCAAGGTTTTCTCAAATGTTGAATTATCTGTTTGCCACTGCGGGTTCTTGTCTTTATCAATAATTAATGCCCGCACACCCTCGATAAAATCACCCTGCTCTAACCAGATATCCTGTAAATCGCGCTCAAGCTGCATACATTTTTCAAGCGATAAATTCTGTCCTACCTGTTGTAACTTCAAACTGGTTTGTTTAGCCATTAAAGGACGTTGCTGCAAAATGGTCAGCGTTTTATCAGCCCAGGCTTGATCAGTAGAATTCGTTTCATGCGCGAGACTGTGTTCAATGTCTTCCAGTTTTTCATAAGCAAAATGCTGATTAATGTGGTCTGCACGTTTTTGTAATTCACTCTCTGCAGGGTCAGTTATAAAATCGCTAATAATTTTTCTAATTTTGGAGTTATTCAAAGAGGATTCGGCGATCAATGCTGCCTGTAATTCGGCAAATTTATCGCTCGGTATATGATAATCAACCAGGTCTAAATAAAGTGCATCGCTACTGCTGATTTGCTCACCCGTAAGTGCGAGATAAACCCCAATTTCATCGAGTCGTGATAGAAAGTGGGTCGCCCCGACGTCAGGAAAAAATCCAATCGCAGTTTCTGGCATGGCAAAGCGTGATTTTTCACTGGTGACCTTAATATGACAGGCTTGGGCCAAACCAAAGCCGCCCCCCAAGACATATCCATCCAGAAAAACAATGACTGGTTTGGCAAATTTACGCAAGGTATTGAGCATCACATATTCAGCAGCAAAGTAATCACGATGCCCTGTATTCCCGGCTTTATAACTGTCATACAGATAACGAATATCACCTCCGGCACAGAAAGCTTTAGGGCTGTTAGAATTGACTAAGATCGCTTGTACATTGCTGTCATTAAGCCATTGTTCCAATTGTGCCTGAATGCCCTGAATCATCGGCAGGGTTAAAGCATTTAAATGACTAGTGCGGTCCAGGCTGATGATGCCCAGACCTCCTTCTACCCGAATTACTAAATTATTTTCATCGCTCATTATTGTTTTCCTATTGATGCGTAAATTTGGCTGGGCGTTTTTCCACAAAGGCACGCATCCCTTCTTTCTGATCAGAACCCGCGAAAATTGAATGGAATACTCGTCGTTCAAAACGCAGTCCTTCGGCCAGACTGACTTCAAATGCCCGATTAATCGACTCTTTAATCATCATCACCGCAGTCAGTGATTTTTCCGCAATTTTTTCAGCCGCTTGCAAGGTGTGTTCAAGTAATTCATCTTTGGCAAATACCCGTGCCACTAGACCACTTTGTTCAGCTTCCTGCGCACCCATGTGTCGCGCAGTCAGACACATCTCCATGGCCTTGGCTTTACCAATCGCCAAAGTTAAACGCTGTGTTCCGCCAATCCCCGGGAGTACACCCAAGGTCACTTCGGGTAAACCAAATTTTGCATTATCAGCACAATAAATAAAGTCACACATTAACGCTAATTCACACCCGCCCCCCAAAGCGTATCCACTTACAGCTGCGATCAATGGCTTACGACGCTGCGCAATACGATCAGCGAGGCTAAAAAAATCATCCAGATAGATTTGTGGAAAGTTTAAGTCCGCCATTTCTTTAATATCGGCGCCGGCTGCAAAAGCTTTTTCCGAGCCAGTCAGTACGATACAGCCAATATTTGGATCTTTTTCTAGCTGATCAAGCGCTTGATTGACTTCAACAATCAGCTGGTTGTTCAGTGCATTTAAAGCTTGCGGACGATTTAAAGTAATCAGTCCCACACCGTTACGTTGTTCTAATAAAATGGTTTGCCACTGCATGAAAATATCCTTATTTAATTATAAACTGCGTGCGATCACTAGGCGTTGAATATCACTGGTGCCTTCATAAATTTGACAAATGCGGGCATCACGATAAATACGCTCAATCGGAAAATCTTTGAGATAACCGTAGCCACCAAAAATTTGCAAGGCTTTAGAGCAAACGCGTTCCGCCATTTCTGAAGCAAATAGCTTGGCCATGGAAGCTTCTGTTAAACAGGCTTCACCGGCTTCTTTCTTGCGTGCTGCAAAATGCACCAGTTGTCGTGCCGCTTCAATTTCAGTCGCCATACTCGCGAGCCTAAAAGCAATGGCTTGCTGTTCAAAAATAGGTTTGCCAAAAGCAACCCGTTCATGCGCATAGCGTGTCGCCTCTTCTAAAGCAGCACGGGCAAAACCCACCGCCTGTGCAGCTATACCAATTCGCCCACCTTCCAGGTTGGCAAGCGCAATTTTTAAGCCTTCACCTTCTGCACCCAACCTTAAGCTTTCATGAATCCGCACATCGGTTAGGGCAATTTGGCAGGTGTCTGAAGCATGTAGGCCGAGTTTTTCCTCAACACGAATCACTTCATAACCCGGGGTATTTCGTGGCACTAAAAATGCACTGATGCCCTTTTTACCCGCGCCTGGATCGGTCACTGCAAACACAATAATCATCCCGGCATTATGCCCCGAGGTAATAAACTGTTTGGAACCATTAATAATGTAGTGATCACCGTCTTTGACCGCACGGGTCTTAATGGCTGCAGCATCCGAACCAGTCTGCGGTTCGGTCAGGGCAAAAGCCCCGATCATCTCGCCCTGTGCTAAAGGTACTAAAAATTGCTGTTTCTGTTGTTCTGTACCAAACTTCAAAATCGGCACACAACCCACAGAGTTATGCACGCTCATAATCGCTGAGGTTGCACCATCTGCGGCTGCCACTTCTTCTAGCGCAAGTACATAAGCCAGTGTACCCGTACCCGAGCCCCCCCATTCTTCAGGAATCAGCATCCCCATAAAACCCAACTGCCCCATTTGGGCCAAGGCATCTTTAGGAAAGAGACCCTTTTGATCCCACTCGCCTGCATAAGGCTTAATTTGTTCCTGGGCAAAGCTTTTTGCCATATCCTGAATCAGTTGTTGTTCTTCCGTTAATTGCATCGACTCTTCCTTTCATCTATCTGTTCAGTATTTTTTCCGTTAGGCCTGTAGAGCTGCCTGAGCTTGCTGTTTGTTTATTTCCTGATTGCGCAGTAAGAAACGCTGAATTTTGCCACTGGGTGTTTTCGGCAATTCAGTCACGAATTCAATCAGGCGAGGATAGGCGTGCGCAGACAAACGTTTTTTCACAAACTGACCCAGATCATCTGCAAGCTGCGAAGTGGCTTTAAAATTATTCGCCAAAATCACAAAGGCTTTGATGACTTCAGTACGCTCTGGATCAGGTACGCCAATCACAGCTGCCTCAACCACGGCATCATGCTCGAGCAAAGCACTTTCCACATCAAATGGACCGACCCGATAGCCTGAGGTAGTAATCACATCATCACTGCGTCCGACAAAACTCATACTGCCATCGGCATGTATTTCAGCCGTATCCCCGGTTAAATAGTAGTGACCAAGAAATGGAGATTTACGGCTTTCTTCATAGCCGGAGAACCACATCATCGGGGATTGACTGATATCAATCGCCAAGATTCCCGGAGTATCTGCAGGGAGTTCCTTACCCTGTTCATCGACAACGGCAATCCGATAACCGGGGCTGGCAAAGCCTGCCGAACCGGCATGAACCGGATGTTCCAGTGCATGATGATTACACACCACCATGCCAACTTCAGTTTGGCCATAATGGTCATAAATCGGTGCATCAAGAACCTCTTTAAACCAGCGAATCACTTCCGGATTCAATGGTTCTCCAGCACTGCTGACCACACGCAATTTCCCGCGCAGCTGCGCCATTTGTGCAGGATCTGCTGCCATCATCATGCGGTAGGCAGTAGGTGCTCCAGCAAGATTGGTGATGCCATATTGCTTGACAATTTCACAGACACTTTCGGCATTAAAACCGCCTTCATAAAATAAGGTCGAATGTCCTAACAATAATGGCCCAGTAATACCGTAATACAGACCGTAAGCCCAACCCGGATCGGCAATATTCCAAAAAGCATCTTCAGCGCTTAAACCCACGGCATTTTTCATATAGCCCGCAAAAGCAATCAATGCTTTTAGCGGTACTTTTAAAGGTTTCGCCGGTCCAGTGGTACCCGAGGTAAACATCAATAAAAATGGGTCATCTATATTGAGCATTTCTATTTCACAACCTTCAGCTTGACGATTCAATACCGTCCAAAAACTGAGATCTTGCGGATAGGTTTCTGCTTGAGTTTCGACATTTACCGTAACGATGGTTGGACAATGGCTAATCTCGGATAATTTGTCGCGATTCACCAAATCGGTCACCACCAGTTTGCTCTGGGCAAGCTGAATACGATGTTCAATCGCTTTGGGACCAAAGGCGGTAAACAAAGGCTGGTAAACTGCACCGATACGCCAGGTCGCCAAAATGGTAATGATCAGCTCGGGCGTACGAGGTAATAGTCCTGAAACGCGGTCACCTTTGCCAATCCCCTGAGACTTTAAAAAGTTGGCAAACTGACTGGAATATTTTTTCAGCTCGCGAAAGCTATACTGTTCTTTGCGGCCATCTTTACCGTACCAGAACAAGGCGATCGCATCGGAATTGGCATGGCGGTCACAACACTCATAACAGGCATTCACCGCCTGTGTTGATCCGGATAAAAACTGACTTGCAACCGTATTTAAATCAAAATCTTGAACCATTTTTTGATAATTTAGCATTTTCAACCTCAGCCTGAGTTTATAGTTATTACCGACAGGGTATTTTGATGGAGCGTATCCTTGCCCCATCAGGATGATTTAAATTTTAAGCAGGTTGTGTGGTGTATTGATGCATGATGCTGGAGAAATCCAGATGGGCATCCCCTTCCTGACATAATTGCTGATACATTTTCTGCACCTGATGACCTAATACGACTGGATGCTCAACTTGTTCTGCGGCTTCAACCGCTAGTCCCAAGTCCTTAAGCATCAGTTGGGCTGCAAAGCCGTCTGTGTAGCCACGTGAAGCCGGTGCGTTATCACAAATGTGGGGCCATGGATTGTAAATTTCTGAACTCCAGCAACGTCCGGTTGAGCTATTGATCACGCCTGCTAAAGCTTGAGGATCAATACCTAACTTCACACCCAGTGCCATCCCTTCTGCCACCGCAGTCATGGAAATACCCAGAATCAGGTTATTACAGATTTTTGCAACTTGCCCCGTACCGACATCACCACAATGGACCAGATTTTTGCCCATCAGGCTGAGTACGGGTTTTACCGCATTAAAGGTTGCTTCATCAGCACCAATCATAAAGGTCAAAGTGCCATCTTTTGCACCCAGTGTGCCGCCAGAAACCGGTGCATCACAGATGCTAATCTGTTTAGCACGACCTGCTGCGGCAATATCTTTAATGGTTTGTGGATCAATCGTACTGCTGTCGATACACAAGCTTCCCGCTTTAAGTACAGCAAGTACACCCTTCTCACCAAGATAAACGTCACGAACATGCTTGGCTGCAGGCAACATGGTAATCACCACATCCGCCTGTTTTGCTGCAGCTTGCGGGCTTTCACACACGACTCCGCCCGCTTCAGCGAAGTGCTGCAAAGCAACTTCACTCAAGTCAAAGCCAAAAACGGTTTGTCCAGCTTTAAGTAGGTTTTGCGCCATGGAACCGCCCATGTTGCCTAAGCCAATAAATGCGATCTTCATATGGGCACTCCTTAGCGTAAGCTGATCGTGGTATTGACACCGCTGCTTTCTTGACTCTCTTCAAACCAGCGACTGGTAATGGTTTTGGTTTGAGTATAAAACTGCACCGCCTGTTTACCATAAGGACCCAAATCACCCAGTTTAGAACCACGTGAACCGGTAAAGCTAAAGAATGGTACCGGCACTGGAATTGGAATATTGATTCCCACCTGACCAATATCAATACTGTTCTGGAAAGTACGTGCTGTGGTGCCACTTTGGGTAAATAGACCGACCCCATTCCCAAATGGATTGGCATTAATTAATGCCATTGCTTCTTCTAGGGTATCGACATGAATAATAGCGAGCACTGGACCGAAAATTTCTTCTTTGTAAATACGCATTTCTGTCGTGACCTGATTAAAAATCGTTGGGCCTACAAAGTTACCTTGCTCATAGCCTTTAACTTGAACGTCTCGACCGTCCAGCAGCAATTCAGCGCCTTGTTCAACACCACTGTTGATTAAATCAATCACCCGAGCTTTGGCACGTGCTGAAATCACCGGTCCAACATCGGTATTCGGCTCATGCCCGGCATTGACCTTCAAAGTTTTGGTTTTAGCAACCAACTCATCGACCCAATGTTTGGTTTCGCCGACCAGAACTGCTACAGACAGTGCCATACAACGCTGCCCTGCTGCCCCAAAAGCTGCACCCACTAAAGCATTTAAAGTCTGTTCCTTATTCGCATCAGGCATGACGACCACATGATTTTTTGCACCCATCATCGACTGAACACGTTTCCCGTGTTGCCCTGCCAGGTTATAGACATGGGTACCGACTGCTGTAGAGCCTACAAAAGAAATGGCCTTGATATCGGAATGCGTACACAACATGTCTACCACTTCTTTACCGCCATGTACCACATTGAGCACACCCGCCGGTACACCCGCCTGAATTGCAAGCTCAACCAGCATCATGGTAGACAACGGATCTTGTTCAGAGGGCTTTAATACAAAGGTATTACCGCAAACAATGGCCATTGGGAACATCCACAATGGAATCATCGCAGGGAAGTTAAAAGGGGTAATGCCTGCACAAACCCCTAAAGGTTGTTGAAGCGTATAGGTATCCACACCACGTGCTACACCTTCAATATATTCACCCATTTGCAGAGTGCCTATCGAACACGCATGCTCCACAACTTCCAAACCGCGCTGGATATCTCCCTCAGCATCGGCAAGTGTTTTTCCCTGTTCAGCAGTAAGCACTTGAGCGATGCTTTTTGCATTGATTCGGATCAAGTCTTGCAGCTTAAGCATAATTCGCATACGTGCCTGAATCGGTGTATGGCGCCAGCTTGCAAACGCATTCTGTGCAGCAGCAATGGCAGCGTTGACTTCTTCACGAGTCGCGAATGGGACTTGACCCAATACTTCCTGAGTCGCAGGATTGACAATGTTATGCCACTCGCTGGTTTGTGACTCAACAAACTCACCATTGATCAGCAATTTAGCCGTGGTTAATTCGGTATTTTGATGGGGTTGATGAATAGCGTTCATGGTCACTCCGTGATCATTGTTATTGTTGGTTGTCTATGCCTGACTGGCTTTATCAAACGTATATTTTTTTTACGCTGTTTCAGCAGACTAACAAAGAAAACTTTGACCACCAATGGAAATTGCTGCACGATGGTTGTGCAAATATGCACAGGGATTTAACAGGACGTTAAAAGAACATGAAAGTAGATTGGGATCATTTACGCTTTTTTTTAGTATTGGCTCGTGCTAAAACGCTCACCAATGCCGCGCGCTTGATCGGTGTTGAACACAGTACGGTCGCGCGTCGCATTCAGGCTTTGGAGCAGACATTAGGAATCCAACTTTTTAAGCGCGAAGCGACGGGTTATGAATTAACTTCTGAAGGGGTTGCTTTAGTCCCACGCGTTGAGCAAATGGAGCAGTCTTTTTTACAGATTGATAAACCGCTGAATCCTTTACACGGCCGGGTTCGGATTGGTGCACCGGAAGGATTTGGTACGGCTTTTCTGGCACGCCTATTGGCGGAGTTTTCTCAACACTATCCTGCATTAACGATCGATTTAATTCCCGTTCCGAAAGCGATTAAACTGTCACACCGTGAAGCAGATATTGTCATTTCGATTGACCGCCCCAAATCCGGCCCTTATATCATTACCCGACTGTCCAATTACTGTTTAAAGCTGTATGGCAGTAAAAATTACTTACAACAAAACCCGAAAATTAATCGTATAGAGGATTTAGCCCAGCACCGTTTTGTCGATTATATTGATGATCTGGTGTATAGCTCTGCGCTTTATTCACTGGAACGTTTGCCATTGCAAGTCACTGCATGTTTTCGCAGTAACAGTATTCTGGCCCAACAGATTGCCGTCAGTGCAGGTGCAGGATTGGCCATTTTGCCGAGATTTCTGGTCAATGATAAAACCGAACTTGAAGAAGTCCTCAGTGACCAGGTGAGCTTTACGCATACCTTCTGGATGTTAACCCTGGTAGATTTACAACACGAGCCCAAAATTAAATTGGTCTGGGACTTTTTGCGTAAGCAGGCTGATGTTCAGCAAGGCGTATTAATGGGCAATTAACATCCTCCCCCAACTATCTCAAAGTGAAAAAGGACTCCACCCGCTGCAGGGTGGAGGTGAATTTCACCGGTAGACCATACCCCCATCCGTAATAATAGATTGACCGGTAATATAATCAGCATCTTCACTTGCTAAAAATGCAACCAGTGCAGCCACATCATCTGGGGTTTCAGTGCGCCCTAAAGCGATACCTTCAGCATATTTTTTAAAGGTTTCACCAATTTTTGCCCCTGTCAGCTTTGAAAAACGCTGGTCAATCTCCACCCACATATCTGTGCCAACCACGCCAGGACAATAAGAATTCACCGTAATTCCTGAATGGGCATATTCTTTGGCAGCCGCCTGGGTTAAGGCACGTACTGCAAATTTGGTGGCAGAATATACACTGAGCATGGCAAAGCCCTCATGTCCGGCAATCGAGCAGGCATTAATAATTTTACCTTTTTGTTTTAAGGCCTGAAACTTTTTCGCAGCGGCCTGAATGCCCCACAAAACACCACCAAAATTAATATCGGTAATCTGGCGGAATTCGTCGGGTGTCACATCGTTTAGTACCTGTACCTGTGCAATCCCGGCATTATTAATCATCACATCAAAACTGCCTAATTTGCTATAGGCATCTTCAATGGCAGCAGTGACCTGATCGAGTTGACTGATATCAGCCACAAAAATCGAGGCCTTGACATTACATGCCTCAATCTCGGCTTGAGTGGCCTTGAGTTTATCCTCATGCAGATCGACCAAAGCGATATGCATGCCTTCTTGGGCTAAACGCAAAGCAATGCCTCGACCAATCCCTTTAGCACCACCTGTGATCAAAGCCACCTTTCCACTTAAACCTTTAGACATAGGTGTTTCCTCTTTTTGTTATTGCAGACTACCCACTGTGCATATTTGGATTTCATCAATTGCAGCAATCATGAACTACAACAGGATCATTGCTGGGTTTTCCACACACTGTTTAAAACTGGCGAGAAATTTGGCACCGATGGCACCATCAATGACCCGGTGATCACAAGATAAGGTCGCAGTCATGATCTGCCGCGTTACAATTTCACCCTTTTCTACCAGCACCCGTTCTTCGGCCGTACCCAGTGCCATAATCGCCGCCTGTGGCGGGTTGATGATGGCATCAAATTGTTTTATGCCCAACATACCCAAATTAGAGATACTAAAACTTCCTCCTTCAAACTCATCTGGATGCAATTTTCCAGTCTTGGCCCGTGCTGCCAAATCATGCATATTGGCTGAAATCTCGCTCAATGATTTTTTGTTTGCCGCTTTAACAATCGGTGTAATGAGACCCTGTTCAATGGCCACAGCAACAGCGATATCGGCCTGATCGAATTGCAGGATTTGCTGATTTTTTTCATCATACTGAACATTGACTTCAGGCACTTTCATCAGCGCAGCCGCTGCAGCTTTAATCATGAGGTCATTCAGCGAAAGTTTGACTTGGAGCATTGTACTATTGACCTGTTGGCGTAAGGCTTGTAATGCCTCCACGTTTAAATCGACAGTGAGTCGGAAATGCGGTGCATTGTGTTTCGCTGCTTGAAGACGTGTAGCAATGGCGCGCCGCATCGCACTCATCGGCACCACAGTGACTTGCGCCTTTCCAGATTGTATCGAAGTACCGCTCGGTAAAGCTGTGCAAGACTTTTGATGGTCACGGTCATACACTGCTTCAACATCTTCTTTACATACCCGGCCACGAGAACCCGATACGCGACAGTCATGCAGATTAATGCCCCACTGTTTTGCCAATCGCCGGGCAATCGGTGTTGCAGAGACAGCAATGTCATCTTGAGTCGATTTTATTTTTTCCGGCTTTGCTTGATGAACTAGCTGTGGCCATTGTCCGCCGGCTTTCTCGATCGTGGCCTGAAGATCCTGAATGCTGATCCGTCCACCACGTCCGCTACCGATAATCCGCGCAAGATTAATATTGAGTTTCTCGGCTAATTTTCTGGCATGTGGGGTGGTCAAAGTTTCAGTTTCTGCCTGATACCCCTGCACATCTTCCGGAATAGAATAGCCATCATGCTGTGACAAAACGGCTGCAGATGATCTGTTGGTTTCTGGTGCTGTTTCCTGCTGCTCTGAATGAGCAATGGACGGATCAGTCAGTGTCTGTTCGGATGAGTGCGTTGCCACAGTATTCTCTTCAGTGCTCGTGTTATCTTGGTGCGCAAGCTGATCAAGAGATTGTACATAAGCTTCAATTTCCTGATCGGAAACCTGACTGTCTGCGCAGACAGCGATCAAACTCCCCACAGCTAAACTCTCACCTTCTTTGGCTAAAATTTTGCGTAAAGTCCCTGAAAATGGGGCTTCTAATACATTGACGATTTTAGTTGTCTCAATCTCGCAAATATCCTGCCCTTTGCTGAAGCTGTCTCCTGCCTCAATCAGCCATTTCACAATGGTGCCTTCTTCCATGGATAAACCCCATTTGGGGATTTCCAGTGTTTTAATTTCACTCATGCTAAGCCTCCAGTGTTTTACGGACAGCTTGTTCAATACGTTCCACACTCGGTAACCAGGCTTTTTCCAGCACGGGTGAGAATGGCACAGGTGTATGCGGTGGTGTGACCAACTCAATCGGTGCTTTTAAGTGGTGAAAACCTTTTTGTGCAATCAACGCGGCAACGTCATGTGCAAAACCGCAACGTGCTGCAGATTCGTCAACAATGACTACACGCCCAGTCGAGGCAACAGATTCTAGAATTCCTTCTTCATCTAACGGGGAAATGGTGCGCGGATCCACCACTTCGACAGAAATCCCTTCTTTCGCCAGCTTGTCTGCAACTTCATTGGCACGATGAACCATAAGACTCAGGGCAATAATGGTGACATCTGTTCCTTCACGAGTGTAATTCGCTACGCCAAATGGAATAGTATAAGCTTCATCAGGGACGTCTCCTTCAATGTCATACAGCATTTTGTGTTCACAAAATATGACCGGATCATCATCGCGGATGGATTGAATCAGTAGGCCTTTGACATCATAAGGACTGGAGGGCACCACGACCTTTAAACCCGGAACCGAAGTAAAAACATGATAGGGAGATTGTGAATGCTGGGCTGCGGCACAAAAACCGGCACCAATCATGCCACGGACCACCATAGGTGCTTTGGCTTTACCGCCAAACATATAGCGGAATTTTGCTGCCTGGTTATAGAGCATGTCATGACACACTCCATAAAAGTCCATAAACATCAGATCAGCCACCGGGCGTAAGCCTGTTGCCGCTGCACCCGCAGCCATCCCAATCGTTGCTGATTCAGTAATAGGTGTATCAATGACACGCTCTGACCCAAATTCAGTCCATAGACCTTTGGTGACACCGAGCACTCCCCCAAAGCCTTCCAATTTATTCACATCGGTATTTTTACCACCATGGCCACCACGGACATCTTCTCCCAACACGATGACTCGAGGATCGCGACGCATCTCTAAAGTAATGGCTTCTTTTACCGCGTTTCGATAACTTT
Organism: Acinetobacter sp. ANC 5414; assembly: GCF_013004295.1. Taxonomy (NCBI): domain Bacteria; kingdom Pseudomonadati; phylum Pseudomonadota; class Gammaproteobacteria; order Moraxellales; family Moraxellaceae; genus Acinetobacter; species Acinetobacter sp. ANC 5414. The sequence continues at coordinate 113,275 of NZ_JABERM010000030.1, read as the reverse complement.
TATTTGGCATGATTGACTATTCCTTTAGTAAGAGACATATACGTCGGTCAGAAGTTGCGAAACATCTGGATAACGTGCTGAACGGGCTTTTGCCACCGCATCATCGACTTTGGCCTGGGACTCAGCATCAATCGCGTCAAGCTTGGCTGCGTAGATTTGATCTTTTACTTTTTCACGGAAAATTTTGAGCGGATCTTTATGCGCTTTAATGTCATCTATTTCTTCTTTTGAACGGACAAGGCCCGGGTCACCTTCAAAATGTCCATAGAAACGGTTGGTCAATGTTTCGATCACACTGGGTCCTTCACCACGCCGTGCACGTTCAATCGCCTGATGTGCTGCTTCATAGACTGCAAAGAAATCCGTACCATCGACTTTTTGAGCAGGCAAACCAAATCCGGCAGCACGACCCGCAATATCCTTGCTCCCTACAGCATAATCATGCCCGGTTCCTTCACCGAAACCATTATTTTCAAAAACAAAGACCACCGGAAGTTTTAAAACTACAGCCATGTTGAGGGCTTCAAAGGTCATTCCCTGATTGGAACCACCATCACCCGTGAATGACAGGCCAATCCCTCCTGTTTTCAATGTTTTGGCGGTTAAGGCTGCACCGATCGCAAGAGGTGGACCACCACCGACAATGCCATTCGCACCCAGCATGCCTTTATTCAGGTCGGCAATATGCATTGAACCACCTTTACCGTGACACAAGCCTTCATCCTTGCCAAAAATTTCCAGCATCATGCTGTGGATGTCGCAGCCTTTTGCAATACAGTGGCCATGTCCTCGATGGGTAGAGGTAATATAGTCTTTTTCTGTTAGATTCTCACATACACCAACTGCAACGGCTTCTTCACCACTATAGAGATGGATAAAACCAGGAATATCACCCATCGTATTTTCCGTATGCAGTCGATCATCGAACTCACGGATCTCTCGCATGCGCCGGTAGGCTACTAACAATTGTTCTTCTGTTAATTGCATTTTCTGATCCTTTTTACCTGTAATAGCATCTTAAAATTATTATCAACATGACCTGAAAGTGATTTTTATTCACAGGTACAGGTATAAAAGTTTTATAAAAAATAAGCTATCGAAGCCAAGTAACATACCGTTTAATTTTTATTTATAAATTAAAAAACATAAACTTAAGCTTTAATATTAAGTGTAAAAATTCTTTATTCGGTATATGCACCGTTATTCATCTTTATAAATCCAATAAAACAGATTTAAGTCCAGGCTATATTTAGCAAGCCATACAAGGTAATGGCCTGCACAGCATACCCACTCCTGAAGTCTTTGCCCTTGGTGAAAGGTGGTACTATCCATAATCAAAATTATTATTTTTCTTATATTTGAATAAATTTTTTCATTTTAAATATTTTTACGCTTAGGCTATTTATATTCGATATGTTTCATGCATAAGTTATGCATGAATATCTTAAAACTTACAGTACAGATCATTACCAAAAAGATCATTTTTTTTTGATTGATCCAAGTAGTCTAATAAAGGGTATTACTTTACGAAATAACCGCACCTCAGCAGAACTTAAAAGTACAACCATTAGGTAAACAATATGAAAATTCTTGTCGTTCTTACATCACATGACCAACTTGGCAATACAGGCAAGAAGACGGGCTTTTGGCTTGAAGAGCTTGCAGCCCCTTATTATGCCTTTATCGATTCCGGTGCAGAAGTGACCTTAGCCTCTCCCAAAGGGGGACAGCCGCCGCTCGATCCTAAAAGTAATGAACCCGATTCTCAGACTGAAACGACGCATCGTTTTGAAGCAGATTCATCGGCTATGCAAGCACTTGCTCATACACAAAAACTGAACCAAATTTCTATCATGGACTTCGATGCGGTATTTTATCCTGGCGGTCATGGTCCATTATGGGATTTAGCAGAAGATTCCGATTCAATTGCCTTGATCGAACGAGCCATTCAGACCGGTAAACCTGTTGCCGCTGTCTGCCATGCGCCTGGGGTACTTCGCCACGTTAAAACAGAACAGGGTAAACCGTTAGTTGCAGGTAAGTCAGTCACAGGTTTTAGCAACACCGAGGAAGCTGCAGTGGGTCTGACTGAAATAGTTCCTTTTCTGGTAGAAGATGTTCTTAAGGAAAATGGGGGGAACTATTCCAAAGCTGATGATTGGCAAGTGCATGTCGAAGTTGATGGATTGCTCGTCACTGGACAAAATCCGTCTTCTTCTGAGGCAACAGCCCACGCCCTACTTAAGTTGTTAAAATAATCCATACCTCATGGCTATCACATTTTAAATGTGATAGCCATGAGAGTGAAAAATTGAGACGCTATTTATACCAGAATGGTGATTTCTGAAAGTCTTTGATCACCTATATTCCGACATAAAATTTCTCAATCAACTGCCGGGTCTTGATCAGCAGATTCGAAAATACATTATCCCGCTCAAATAGCTTCACCTTATAGTTCGGCAGGTCTTTCAGCTCTTCCTTGCGAGGTAAGCGCTTGGTGAACTCATAATGTTCCAGCACCTGCTGCATCGCCTCAGGTTTCAGGTTTTCCTCTGTGCAGAGATGATGATAGGCCTGTTCTTTCTCTACATCCCAGAATGCCGAAAAAGCAGTTTGGACACTTTGACCATTGATCATTTTGGGCAGGTTCTCTGCAATGAACTTCTGGATCAGTTCCTGCTTGTCATACAGGCTGACTTCATTACCCAGCATGTCATAAACTTGTACTTCATATTTCTTACGTTTCTCATCATCCCCCGCTTCAATAGCCAGTTGCAACAGGTTGATAATATAACCAACATTGATCCGGTCACTGTGCAGCAGATCCAGCTGAAAATCGACATCATCCAATACCGATACTTTTTCTCTGCTGGTGGTCTTGCGTAGATCACGGCACAAGTCTGCATATTTAGAAGCAAAGTTAGCAAAGTGCTGTTTATCGAGGCTGGTTTGATCCTGATCGTATTCGATAAAAGTCTGCAGCTGTGCGTTATAGCGCATTACTTCACGGAAAGCCTTGATAAATGCCAGTTGATCCTCTTCGGTCAATAGTGCATCGACGGCCTGATATTCAGGACTAATCGCCAAGAGCTTTTCGACTGCATTTTCATAGTATTTCTTGATCTCTTCAAAACTTGGAACCAATACGATCTGTCTGGTTTCCTTGTTCGAGAACAGCGCCAGTGCTTCATCGGTGGCCCGTTTCAAATTACGGAAGCAGATGATGTTGCCGAAAGGTTTCTTGTCGTTATATACACGATTGGTCCGTGAAAAGGCTTGAATCAGACCATGATATTTCAGGTTTTTATCGACATACAGCGTATTCAGTGGCTTGGAGTCAAATCCGGTCAGGAACATATTGACCACCATTAAAATATCTACCTGCTTTTTCTTGACCCGATCGGCAATGTCGCGGTAATAGGCATAGAACTGATCGCCAGAATTGTAGTTGGTCTTAAACTGCTGGTTGTAGTTGGCAATATAACGATCCAGCTTATCCCGACTGGACGGATTGATCTGGCTGGGGATGTCTGCCGCTTCTTCATGAATCAGCCCGTTTTGCTCATCTAGCGGTACAGCTTCATTGGCGGCATAGGAGAAAATGGTGGCAATGCTCAGCGGTTTGAATAGTCTGCCCTGCTCTTCATCCTGCTGCTGTTTTTCAGCCTGGACTTTTTCAAACAGTTCGTAGTACTGGGTTAAAGTATTCACGGAGCTGACACAGAACATGGCGGTGAATTCACGATTGCGGGTTTTGGTGTCATGGGTCTCGACAATATAACGCGCAATCATTTCCAGACGTTGCGGATTATCGTACAGCTCTTGGGTATCAATGCCTTCGACTTCATCATTATAGTCAAGCGTGTTCTGCATACCTTTAGCAGTGTATTTTCCCCGGTAATCAATCTGGAACTGCAACACGTTACGGTCGCGGATGGCATCGACAATCACGTACTGATGCAGGCATTGATTAAACAGGTAATCGGTGGTGAGCTTTAAACCGGCCTTGGACTGACTGTTTTCCTCAAAGATCGGCGTTCCGGTAAATCCAAACATCTGGGCATTGCGAAAGAACTTCTTGATGTTCTGATGGGTGTCACCAAACTGACTACGGTGACATTCATCAAAAATAAATACCACTTTCTGGTCTTTCAGGTAGTCGATATATTCCTGATAGCGGTCATTGCTGATCGCCCGGTTCAGCTTTTGAATGGTGGTGACAATCAGCTTGTCATGGCGCTGATCCAGCTGCTTGACCAAGGTATGGGTGCTATCGGTACTGTCGACACTCTCGGCTTTAAAGACATTAAATTCCCGGGAGGTTTGCGTGTCAAGATCATTGCGGTCCACCACAAACAGGACTTTTTCCACGTCCGGCATCTGCATGATGATCTGGCTAGCTTTAAACGAAGTCAGGGTTTTGCCTGAGCCGGTGGTGTGCCAGATATAGCCATTCTGCTTGGACGTTTGTACATGCTGAACGATTTTCTGTACCGCATAAATCTGATACGGACGCAGCACCATCAGGCTTTTGGTGGTTTCCAGTAGCACCATATACTGGGTCAGGATTTGGGTCAGATGTTGCTGATTCAGAAAAGCCTCGGCAAAGTCGACGATTTCATTGATGTGTTTGTTGCTGACATCAGCCCAAGGAAAGGCAAATTCAATGCCGCTGGTGCCGTTAGAGTAATAGCGGGTATTGGCACCATTGCTGATGACAAATAGCTGGACAAAGCCAAACAGGCCTTGTCTAGCCCAATAGGCTTCACGGGTATAGCGCTGGGTCTGGTTAAAGGCTTCAGCAATCTCCATACCACGCTTTTTCAGCTCGATCTGGATCAGTGGCAAACCATTCACCAGTAAGGTCACATCAAAACGGCTGGTTCGGCCATTATAATCACGGTGGTCGACCGTGATCTGATTGGTGACCTGATAGATGTTTTTGATCGGATCATCGGACAGGAAAAAGATGTGCTTACTGCTGCCGTCATCAAATTTGACCGGGACAGATCGCGTAGATTTTTGGCCCGTTCAAAGACCGTGCCGGTATTCAAAAAACTGATGACCTGTTTCCATTCAGCTTCAGAAAGTGAATCTAGCCCATTAGCACGTTCGATCTGGGTTTTCAGGTTTGACTGTAGCTGGCTTTCGTCCTTGAGCGTGACTGAGGCATAACCCAATTGCTGTAGCTGGCCGATCAGTTCATTTTCAAGTTGGTATTCGCTTTGTACTGTCATTATCTCTCTCACAAAACTTTTACTTAAATACTTTTTAAAAAATAGATTTTATTGTAAGTTTCATTATACATTTCAACACAAACATATGACTCTACTGATGAAAATTAAACTTAATAATTCCACTATTAATCTTCCCTAAAAATAATAGAACCTAAAAGTAAGCTTTTCAAAATAAGAAAAATTTCTCTAATAAATAAGCATCCGGTAAGGTACCTCATTATCACTGATCCAATCAGCCTTATTTAAGTACCCAGCTTTTCACAGACAACATAAATTCATAGTTTAAAGCCAAGAGTACGCTCTGCATATTGAAGCTATTACGCTCTTCAGGCAGCTGTAACAGCAGTGGTAAACGTGTCACCCCATTTTCACCATTGGCAAAGGCATAATGGCGCATTTTGGAGTCCACCGGAATTAAATTTTTTGCTTCTAAATACACACTTACCTGAGTGGTCTGTTTTTGAAGGGCAATAATTCTGAGATAGCAACGATCTCGAACATCAATAATATTCTGTTTTAATTCATTGATCTTAAATTCATGGTTTTCAGGCTTTTTAAAGAGCCGTTTAATGAAACTGTCATTTTGTTGATTTTGCATTTCGCGTTCTAACTGGCGTATCTGTTGCTGGATCTGACGAGTTTGCTCAATCGCATCATTGAGCAATTCTCTCATTTCCTGAGTGGGTGCTGAAACTGCTCGCACATTTTGCTGATAGTGAAACTCATCATGAAAGAGCACAAAAATTTGTGCTCGACGCTGTTCCAATAATTTTAAATAGGCAATTAAACGATATTTAAACAGGCGTGCATGGGGATTAAACCGCAGCATCGGCTCCTGCGATAAAATTTCAAGTTGATGTAGAAATTCATTGATTAATCTTAAAATATTTAAATAACAAAATTCTAATTCATCAGTATATTGAACGCTGTTTTTTAATCCTTTTAGGAAAGGTTCGAGAATATTTAAGGATAAATCTTTCTCTAAAATTTCTAGATGTTCTTTGACCAAATGCTCAACGGAAAAACTTTGAATATTTAAGATTTCTTTCAAACTGGGGATGAGTCGTTGATGATTATAATCGTGTAGCGATTCAACTAGCTCTACAACATGTGGATTCATTTTGCTCTGAATGCCAATAATTCGGGTCATGAGCTGTTTGAAATTTTCAAAATAATTTGGTTGATTAAGCTGTTGCGGATCCAGAACCAAACCACTGATATAGAACCGGTCTTCTTTACCAAAGCTTTCTTCGGTTAAAAAGCGGCGAATTGAATAAGCGGAAATTGAACTCTCATAAGAGCTACTCAGGACAAAATAATATTGAAAGGTTTTGATGATTTCAAAATCACGCACCTGTTGTTCATGAATAAAATAATCCTGAAAAATGGTCAGTTCCTGATCGGCATATTCACTGAGTAAAATATGGGAAAACCAGCTTCCCAAAATTTCGCTTTTCATGAAAACTTCAAAGATAAATGTACGGACCTGCTCAATATCTAAATGACGGTGATTTTCAGAAACAGAAAAATTTAATTCTCGAATGATGAGGGCTGCATCATACAGAAATGCTTTTTTGATCAGTTGTTGTGCTTGAATGTCTTTTGGATTGTCCAAATCAATTTGATTGATCTCACGAACAATAGTTTCTAAGTAATCGGCAATCTGGAAGTCAGTTTGATAGCTTTGTAGATAGCTCAAGGTTGTATTAATTTTGTGCGCAAGTTGTAGTAACTCAGAATTTTGCGTGTTGAGCTGAAGTTCTTTGAGGCTGATATGGTCTTTAAACTCAAAAGTTTGGTTCAGGTAATTCCACGATATATTTTTTGGTTTTAGATACTGGTCTTCTATTTTTTGCTGTAGTGCTTGCGGTGTCGTAGATAGAATAGAATCCAGTTGTTGCTGCCAATTTTTATCAAGAATAGGGTCTATTTGTTTTAACTGTACCCTAAGATGATAAGGAATATATGTCTGCATGGAGATCTAAAACCATTGTAGTGAATTCAAACTTTTAATGAGAAAAAGCGATGTGATTTATATCACAAAAACAACCATAAGTTAGCCCTATTGCATGAAAATCCTCTGTATAAATTGTATATTTTGTTAGCCAGAGTGGACTGAAACCATGTTGCGGTGAAAAAATGCTTTGGACTATATAAGATGAATGGATAAGGCTGCAACTCCTACAAAACTGTATGAGGGGGTGCATTCAATTAATGCTTCAGTTGTACCAGGTTGCATCTTAGATCAAAGGTTTTCATAAGTGTTACTAAGGTGGAGCTACCATTTTAAATTCCAAAACTTCGCTGTTAAGACTTTGATCTGTCTTAGTCACTCTTCACATTCGGTTAGATCAACCCATGTACAAAAATAGCTTCTGTTCTGTCATCTCATCCTCTAAAATCTTAAATTATTCACTTCAATGTCTGTTTAATTAAACTCAAGATATATTCTAAATTTTCTGTATCTGACACGATTACTTCACAATCGCCATTGCCCCAATGTCCAATATTAGTCACATCCTTCGCGAGCTGTTTCGGATCATCCAGTTGACTAAATTGCATATTTAACCAAATACGAATTTGTTTTGTCCCAATACTCATATAGACATAGTTCCGTTTACCCTTACGGAAGGCGATATACATTTTTTTGGGATGAACATCCAAATCGGTGGTCAGTGCTAGAATTGAATCCCGGAATTGCTCATATAACTCCTTGATGTCATCAGACTTATCCGCCAAGTGATAGGCTTCATCATATTGCTGGATTTCTTTGGCAATCTTTTGAATATCTTCAGACTCAACCTTTTGCACTTGCTTGATTGAAGGAGCTGATTTGGCTTTCTGTAATGGATTTACTGAAATAATTCCACCTTGATAGCGTTTGATTTCCCACAGCTCAATGCCTAAATCTTTAAAGTTGGTGGACTGCTTTTGAAAGTCGGTAAAGCTGGGCGAAACAAAGATAATCCGACTTTGTGACCAGTCGACATCCTGACGTTTAAGCTGTTTACTCTGGCTCTCGTTGTACTCAACGATAAAATCAGCTTTATAGTCCAGCATAAGGTTCAGATAAGAAACCCCTTGGTCGATCACGCTATAGTTACGCTCTCGCTTGTATTCGATAATCACAAAAGCCTGACTTTCGGGATCGAAAGCCAGTGTATCAATACGGTTGTTTTTAATGGTGAATTCAGACTTGATAAATTCCAGACCTGTAAAACTGTAAATATTGGTTTCAAACAGGCTTTGAATTTCTCTTTCCAAACGAAAAGGATCTTCTGTGAGTTCTACTAATGACTGTGCTTGGGTTTGATAAAGCTGCATTCGGTTCCCCCCTACACAAACATCTGCTGCAACAAGCCTTTTTTCCATTGCTTGGCTTGTTCAATTTGCTGTGTGACCACTTCAATTTTTTGGTCGATGGCAGATAAGAAATTGGCTATTTTGGTTTGTTCTTCTAGGCAAGGTACTTTTAATTCAATGTTTCCAATCGAAGTTGTATTTAGACTTGGGACACCTGTAGCTTCATTTAGATTTAACCAATTCACTAAAAGTAATTGTTGAAAAGCAAATTTAGGCAGAATTTTTTCACCTATTTCTGTATAGAACAATGTGTCTACTGTCCAGAACTTGCCAGATATAAATTGAGGCTTGTCAATCGTACCTTTACGCCCAATTAAAATACTTTCACCATCATACAAATATGAATCAACATATCTCATAATGCCACCAGTGCCTAAAACAGGAATATCACCATCTTCTAATTTTTTATGATCCTTTCCATATTTGATAGTAATAACATCTTTGAATTTTAGGTTCTCCCACTCCCCAAACTCACTACCATCATCCGCTTTAAAACGAATCTTCTGGCTAAACAGCTTTTGCATCATGCCTTGTTTATATTGGCTAAGCAGCTGATGTTTTTGCGTAAGTTGGCTAATCTTTTCATCCACTGTAGAAAGAAAAGTGGCGATTTTGGTTTGTTCTTCTTTTTGAGGGTAATGAATGCAAATTTCTTTAATAATGCCGGCACTTAAATTTTTTTGACCACCCTCATTACTCAAATCACGAATTTCGTCATAACGATTCATTAGATTTTGAAAGATAAATTTCGTGTCAAAATCATTTTTTAATTTGATAGCTGCACAGGCTTGATTGGTCGTTGCATTTATTCCCAGAATTGCAACCTTTCCACGTGTAATGCCTTGACCATACATGGCCATCAGAATTGTATCTTTAGGAAAAAGCTTAGCGGAGGAATTATCTAAACCTGATTGAGTAATAAATTCCTCAGCTTCGGTAATAATATTAAAATCTACAAGGCTTGTGGTAACCCATGGAATGTCACCATTCCAATATTCACCAATATTTCTACTAGGTGTTCCACCTGATGTCACATTAGAAATATCTTCTATTTTATTTGTAGACCAATCCCCATCAAACTCTTTAAATCTTAACTTTGGTGCAGTCATTACTTCACCTCCGCAAAAGGCGAAGCAATCCCAAGCTCTTTGCAGAAATTCGCAATCACGGCATCGGTCTTTTGGCTTTCTACTTCTAAAGCCTGTAGCTGCTGGACAATCGCATCCAGATCAATTTCGGCTTCCGCTTCAAAGGTATCCACATAACGTGGAATATTCAGGTTGTAATCGTTATCTTTCACTTCTTGTAAAGTTGCTACATGCGCGTATTTTTCAATGTCTTGGCGCTTTTCAAAAGCCGCAATAATATGGTCCAAATGCTCAGGCAATAACTTGTTTTGATTCTTCTGCTTTTCAAAACCGTTACTGGCATCAATAAACAGAATATTGCCAGTATGCTCACGGTTTTTCTTCAACACCAAAATACAGGTCGGAATCGAGGTGCCATAGAAAATATTGGCAGGCAGACCAATCACCGCATCAATCACGTTCAACTGTTCAATCAGGTAATGACGAATCACGCCCTCACTGGAACCACGGAATAACACACCATGCGGTAACACCACCGCCATAGTGCCGTTGTCATCCAGTTGATAAAGCATATGCTGGACAAAAGCCATATCAGCTTTAGAACTGGGCGCCAGTTTGCCATAAGCGGCAAAGCGTTCATCCTGCAAAAATAACGGATCGGCTGACCAGTTGGCTGAAAAGGGCGGATTGGCCACCACCGCAGCAAATTTTTTATCTAAATGCTGCGGACGGGTTAAGGTGTTTTCCTGCTTGATGTCGAACTTGGCAAAATGAACATCATGCAGAATCATGTTCATCCGCGCCAAGTTGTAGGTGGTACGGTTCATCTCCTGACCGTAAATCATATCCACATCTTTGTTGCCCAGCTTGGTGGAGTTTAAGTCCAGATCTTCAAACAGGTTGGCAAAGTCATCGGCAGAATCGGTGCCCAAGGTACTTTGTTCAATCGATTTTAAGGTCGCAGTTAAATCATCCAGAATGAACTCACCCTGACGGCCACGTTGTGCCAATGTATGAAATAGCTGTTTTGGAGTGAGTGCATAACCGACTTCGGCAATGGCGTTCTTTTTGATTTCTTCGATATAAGGGATATGCTCAGGATTCTGTTTATCCAGTTCAAGAAAACGGATCTCTTCTCCATCCAACAATTCATTGGCAAAATTAACCGACTTTTCCGATAAATATTTAAAGAAAATAAACCCCAGAATGTAATCCCGAAATTCATCTGCCCCATGGTTCCGCGTAAAGTATTGGCAATATTCCAAAGTTTTTTTGTAGCTGTTGCAGTTATAGCTGGGTCATTCGAATTGCATACACTTATTTTTTAATACTGGGGGAGTTCAGCTTGCTGATTCATAGCCTCTTCCCCCATGTGACATAATTTGTCGTTTCAATTTCGCTGATTAAACAGAGAAGCTCAATTAAGTTTCATCCATCACGATAAAATCGTGTAGCAATTTGCTACAACATTCTAAATAATTATATTTCAAAAAATATCATTTAAACAATCACTATAAACATGTAGCAAGTTACTACACTTTTAAATAATCTCTTTTCCGAAAATCTCGTTCAAACGCTCGCGATTTCCTTGAACAAAAGCAGGATCATTTTTGAGCTTATATTTCATTTCTTTTTTGAAATCAGTCATGGATACGCCGGCCACAGCAAAATCCATTTGAAACATAATATCGTTTACAATCAAGTTGGCTTGAGAGTCAGTTAAACAGCCTTCAGCCTTAAACCACTTGCTGAACTGTTTATAATTCGGATCATTGGCGTGAATATACCAAGAGCGAACCGTCATATCGAATTTTGCACCCAGCTCTTTCACGATGGCGTTATCATCAAAATCCACATCCAGATAGATTTGGGTATTTTCATTGCTTTGAGGAATGACAGTCTCAATATGTCCACTGGTGATTTTAAACCGGACACCGACAATAGGCCGTCCTTTCTTAATGGTGTCGTATTCCAGCTTCAGACTGGTTCTATCATTAATTTCTTCAACAATTTTATCTAACACATAACGTCTGAAATCAACCCAACGATCATATTTCTTCTCGCCAATATCGGTTAATGCTTTGATATTTTCCAGTGACAGTTCAACTTCGTATGTATCCTGATTGGCATACTTGAACTCGTTTTTAATAAAGTAGGAGTACAGACTCATACTGGTCACGGAGTCTAGAGCAAATAAATCCTTTAATTGGTAAGTGGTAAAATTCCCGCTGGCCAGACGGGTAAAATAAGGCAGCACTTCACTGGTAAAGCGAATCTGCAAGGCATTTTTGGCGTCATCTTCCCAACGCAGCTCTCGAATAATAGGCACTACAGAATGGACTTTTTTTACTTTTCGTTTACTGTCATCTAAGGGCTCTTCAATGACAAAATGGGCAACCCGAGAAGACAGCTCTTTATAGATCCGATCAATCGCGACATTAATGGAATTCTTTTTATCTAAACCCAGCAATTCACCTAAATCATCTTTATGCAAATAAATATAGGTTTGCTCGGTAATTTCTCGATCTTGATTATTTTTCTCACCGTAATTCGCCACAGCCATCGCATAAAGTAGCGCTTTGTACTCATTGGATGACAGCTCAATCGGTCGAATCAGGCGGTTGCTGGTACTGACCACGCCATTATGTCGAATATTCCCAATACAATAAGGTAGATATTCTATTTTTTCTTTTTCGTTCAGCTTGTTCATAAGTGGAAAATAAAAGTACTTTTCTACATGTTATACACAAAAGTGGAATCCTATGCAAATTATTCACCCTTTTAGCTAGGCGCTATACTGAAATGAACAACAAGCAATCAAAGCAAAGGCTAAGAGTGGAAGCCCTGTCACTTTGTTTTGCTATTTAAAACACTTTTTAAACTTAAAGTGGAAAATAAAACAAATATTGCACTTTTTAGTGACAAAGCTTCCACTTTTAATATTTCTGAATCATTTTGAAAGTGCTTGGAAAGTAAAAAAATGCGCTAAACACCCCAATAAAGTGGAAAGAATAATTAAAAACGCACCTTAACAGTGACAAACCTTCCACTTTTATCCTGCTCTTGAATGAAAATAGACAATATCTTTGATGAAATTACGAACAAACAGGTTATCCACAGGATAAAAATATCAAAATGACAAGCCTTCCACCTTTAAAGCCAAATAATCCAACTTATCAACAGATTAAGAACTTGTTTTTAAATAATTTTATAGTTTAAATTCAAGCTTTATTTAAACTCGGTGACAAGCCTTCCACCATAGTGACAAGTCTTCCACCTTTCAGTGACAGGTCTTCCACCTTTCAGTGACAGGTCTTCCACCTTTCAGTGACTAGTCTTCCACTTTTCAGTGACAAGTCTTCCACTTTTCAGTGACAAACCTTCCACTTTTAAAATCATAAGATATTGATTTTAAAAGATATAAATATGCTCTAATTATAATTAACTAATTATATAAATTAATACTAATTATAATTAGCTAGCTATATTCAATAAAAAAAAGAATCTGTTTGTTTTTTATTCAAGTTCAGATTATAACTTCAACGTAGCTTAAATAATCTGTAGCAAGTTGCTACAAAGTTCTTTATATTACAATAACTCAAATGAGGTCTATTATGACAAGTAAGTCGACTAAAATCATTGCTGTGGCAAATCATAAAGGTGGTTGCGGAAAGACGACCACAGTAGTTCATCTAGCATCAGAACTGGCAGACTTGGGCAACAAAGTCTTGGTGATTGATTTAGATCCCCAGGCAAACGCAAGTCTACATATCGGATCCAGACATCCGAGTGAAGTGGAAACCACTTCTGCTGAATTACTGGTAGGTGATTTAAGTCTATTATCTGAAGCTTTAGAAGAAGAAACCAATTTCAAAAATGTTTCTTTAATTTATGGTTCACTCACTTTAGGTAAAACTGAAGATCAACTTAAAGATGATGCACCCAGACCCTCTGAAGAGCTGGCGAACAAACTGGAACTGTTAAAAGGATTATATGATTTCATCCTGATTGACTGTCCTCCAAGCCTAAAACTGCTCACCAGTAATGCATTGGCTGCATCCACACATGTCATGGTACCAATTGAATCCGGGTCACAATATGGCTTATATGGTGTAACCGACTTAATTAATCATTTAAGTAAAATAAGACGTGTTAATCCTGAATTAAAACTTTTAGGCGCTTTATTGATTAAACATGATGAACGCCAAAACGTGTGTAAACTGATTCGAGATGAAGCTCTAAGTCAGGTCGGCGAATTGTTAAAAACCACCATTCCGATGAGTACTAAAGTCAATCAAGCCGCAATTTTGCAACAACCATTATTGGGTGTAGATAAAAACGCTAAAGTTCGTAAGGCTTTTCAAGATTTAGCCAAAGAAATTATTAATCGTGTTGAATAAAAGTATTTTGAGAATATTATGGTAAGTACTAAAGAACTGTTGGCACAACGTTTACAGCAAAATACTCAAAAACATCAACAAGCTCAAAAAGAGCATGTTAATGATGTGAAAGAACTGCGTCGGAATGTACAAATTACTGATATTCAGCCGAGTCCCAATCAACCAAGAAAAATCTTTAATCAACAAGATATTGAAGACTTAGCAACCTCGATTGAAGAAATTGGCTTACTACAACCGATTGCAGTACGACGAGTACAGGACAAATATGAGCTGATTGCTGGTGAACGACGTCTAAAAGCGCATCAGTTTCTTAATAAAAATACCATTGAAGTGATTGTTATAGATGCATCAGATGAAGATGTAGCCCTATTAACTTTAGCTGAAAACTTAAAACGGGAAGATTTAACCGATTATGAAATCTATGTCGGCTTGAGTTCTTTGAATGAGAAATTAAAAAAGAACAAGCAAAAACTGGCAAAGTCCTTAGGCATGAACCGTGAGGATATGTATAAGTATTTATCTTTCGAAAAATTACCTCAAGAACTGATTGATGATTTAGAGCAACAACCGACATTGTTGGCCCGTACTGCAGCCACGGCAGTAAAAAAGTTTCTCTCCGATCATGAAGCGAATTACAATCATGCTAAAAAAGCACTGTTAGAAGCTTGGGCAAAGTTACTGAAAAAAGAAGTTGAACAAACCAAACTGGCATTATTAGCAGAAAAAATCCTCAAGTCGAAAGAGACCAAACAGCCGATTAAAACTTCAATCGTGCATAAAATTGAATACGATGGAAAAGTCGCAGGCAATATCAAGTTCGATCACAATACCTTAAAAGTGTCCTTAAAAATGAGCGAATTTGATGATCAAAATTTACAAGAGCTAGAACAGCTGCTGAAAAAAATGCTGATCAAATAAAAAAGGAAGTGTAGCAAGTTGCTACACTTCCTTTTTTAAGGTCAAGAGTGTGTTACAGATTCATCATTTAAGTGGTATTGGTTCAGATTTGATCGTAATTTAAATAGCCTAAGAAATAATCATATTTAATCTGCAGGAACAATACCTTTTGTTTAAAAATAATAAGAACTATGGTTTTTTATTTTACAGTGAGAATGTGGGGTTTTTGTAATTATTCATGATCTTGCAAACTCAATATTTAATAGTTTTGGCTAATAAGATATTACTTCGTATTTTTTAATAATAATTAGTGACATGGTACTCCATTTATTTTTTTATGAATGAGAAAAGTACAATGACAACAAACATCCTCAAAAAATTCTTTGCACATATTTGGTGGCTGCATGGTTTTGCCCGACATTTTCGTCGTATAGCTTTGTTTGAGGGGGGATTGGGTAGTACGATTAATCGTGAAATACCAATCGAGTTATCGAAAGAACTTGTTGTTGCTTCAGAGAGCACAGTGGATGCTTTACTGGCAGACTTAAATTCAAATCAAAAAGGTTTGTCGAAATCCCAAGCCGAAAAAATCCGTGAACGCATTGGCTTGAATGAAATTGCCCAAGAAAAACCGTTAACCTGGTGGCATCATTTATGGCTTTGTTATAAAACCCCCTTCAACATTCTGTTGACTGTGCTTGCGATGATTTCCTATTTCACGGAAGACATGAAAGCCACCATTGTCATTTCTTTCATGATTGTTTTATCAACGTTCATCCGCTTTTTGCAGGAACGAAAATCCAATCTTGCTGCAGACCAGCTCAAAGCCATGGTGACTAATACCGTGACCGTTCTGCGCTGTGATCCTGCCGAAGATGTCATGGAAGAAGCGTTAACCTACTTTCAGGTTCATCTGCATCAAAAGAATCCCAAAAAGTTGAAGTTCCTATCAAGCTCATTGTACCTGGGGATATTATTATTCTTTCCGCAGGTGACATGATACCTGTAGATTGTCGGATACTGACCGCCACAGACTTATTTGTGAGCCAATCGGCCATGACTGGTGAATCATTACCTGTTGAAAAGTTTTCCCAGCCTAACCCTAAAGAGACCAGCAACCCGCTTGAGCTGGACAACCTGTTATTCATGGGAAGCAATGTGGTCTCCGGTTCGGCAACAGCAGTAGTGGTCAAAACAGGCCAGCATACCTATTTTGGTGCAATTGCACAGCGAGTCACCACGACAGCTCCTGTAACGACACAGTTCCAGGCAGGTGTGAACAAGGTGGCATGGTTATTAATCCGTTTTATCCTAGTCATGACGCCACTGGTTTTACTGATAAATGGTTTTACCAAGCATGACTGGGTGCAAGCCAGTTTGTTTGCCATGTCCATTGCGGTTGGCCTGACGCCAGAACTGTTACCAATGATTGTGACTTCAACACTGGCTAAAGGAGCGGTCATGCTTTCCCGGGGTAAGGTTGTTGTTAAACACCTGGATGCCATTCAGAATTTTGGTGCCATGGATATATTGTGTGCCGATAAAACAGGAACCTTGACCCAGGATAAAATTGTTCTGGCCCGACATGTAAATGTTTGGGGGGAAGAATCCAACTCGGTTCTGTCTTATGCCTATCTGAATAGTTACTACCAAACCGGACTCAAAAACCTGCTCGATGTTGCCGTGCTGCAGCATGGAGAGGTGCATCGGGAACTTAATCCGGTCGCTAACTACAGCAAAGTTGATGAGATTCCATTTGATTTTCAACGTCGTCGCATGTCGGTAATTGTTGCTAATCAGGATGATCAGCACATCCTGATTAGCAAGGGCGCTGTAGAAGAAATTCTCACGGCTTGTAGCAAAGTTCGTCGTGGTGAGTCTGAGGTATTGCTCACTCAGGAGTTGCTTGCAAATATTCGAGCGGTGACTGCTGCACTGAATAAAGAGGGCTTGCGTGTGGTTGCTGTTGCAGTAAAAAAGCTGCCACCGCATAAAGATACTTATAGCATCGCCGATGAATCTGAACTGACCTTGATCGGCTATGTTGCTTTCCTTGATCCACCGAAGGAGAGTACTGCACTTGCGTTAGAGGCTTTAGCCCAATATGGCGTGAATGTCAAAGTTTTAACTGGCGACAATGATCTGGTCACAGCGACAATATGCCGTCAAGTTGGTTTGTCTTTTGACAAGATCTTGATCGGAAATGACATTGAACGCATGAATGATGAGGAACTGGCTCAACAGGTTGAACAACACCATATTTTTGCACGGTTAACGCCTGCACATAAGGAACGGATTGTCAGACTGCTCAAACAAAATGGCCATGTCGTTGGTTTTATGGGGGATGGCATTAATGATGCTGCCGCATTGCGTACAGCCGATATTGGTATTTCCGTGGATACTGCGGTCGATATTGCGAAAGAGGCGGCAGATATTATTCTGCTGGAAAAAAGCCTGATGGTATTGAAAGATGGTGTGATTGAAGGGCGGAAAACGTTTGCCAATATGCTGAAATACATCAAAATGACAGTCAGTTCCAATTTTGGTAATGTGTTGTCTGTACTGGTTGCAAGTGCTTTTCTTCCTTTTCTGCCTATGCTCCCGATGCACTTACTGCTGCAGAACCTGCTGTATGATTTTTCGCAAACCTCCATTCCATTTGACAATATTGATGAAGAAGCAGTCAAACAACCTCAGCACTGGAATCCGGAAGATATCGGTCGTTTTATGCTGTTTTTTGGGCCGATCAGTTCGATATTCGATATCTTGACCTTTGGTGTCATGTGGTTTGTCTTTAGTGCCAATACACCTGCGTATCAGACGCTATTTCAGTCTGGCTGGTTTGTTGAAGGACTGATGACACAGATACTGGTTGTGCACATGATTCGTACCCGCAAGATTCCATTTATTCAAAGCAGACCGGGTACACCCTTGTTGGTCATGACCGGTTTGATTATGGCAACTGGTATTTTTATTGTGATGGGACCTTTTGCGAATTACTTCAAGTTGCAGGCTTTGCCACTGAGCTATTTACCGATTTTAGTGACTATGTTGCTGGGATATATGATGCTAACGCAACTCATGAAACACTATTATTCCCGCCGCTATGGCTGGCAGTAATTTTATTGACCTCCTCGCCTCCCTGAAAGGAGCGCAACCAAATTTAGCGGTAAGTGCGGTAATTGCAGCCTAAGTGGAAGGATCATCTTTTTCGGATTCAAGAAGTAAGCAAACCGCTCGTTCTTTGATTTCTGAGATATATTTTGATTTTGTCATCTGGAAATTCTGTCAAGAAAGTTAGTTTCCGACAATCCAGGTACGGTTCACCATTTTTTAAGTATTTGATTCAGATGTAAATATTAAAAACCCTTTATTTCCCCCTATTCTTTAATCCGACAAAATTTATTTCATTTTCTTTTTGCAGTTACTCAAACCTATCGTTATTTATATTTGCTTACAAAAAAATAAATTCCTTGCAATCGAGCTTTAACATAGAAAAAGTTAATTTAAGTCCAGATTCTCAGGAATCTTTGTGGATCCACGCAACCATTTTTTCGATTTGCTAAAGGTAAAGATATGTCCGAAAGAAAAGTCGCATTTGTGACAGGGGCACTAGGTGGTATTGGTAGTGAGATTTGTCGTCAGCTGGTGAAGGCGAATTATAAAGTGATTGCAACGGTTGTCCCACGTGAGGAAGACCGGGAAATGCAGTGGCTAAAAAATGAGGGTTTCCAACAGGAAGATGTTCGTTTTGTCCTAACGGATCTGACCCATCATGCTGATGCGACGACCGCGATCCAGGATGCGATAAAGGCTGAAGGTCGCGTAGATGTATTGGTGAATAATGCCGGCATCACGCGCGATGCAACATTTAAGAAAATGTCATTCGAACAGTGGTCGCAGGTGCTTGATACCAATTTAAAGACGCTATTTACCGTGACCCATCCAGTCTTTAATAAAATGTTGGAGCAAAAGCAGGGACGCATTGTCAATATTAGTTCGGTCAATGGTCTGAAAGGACAGTTTGGTCAAGCCAATTATTCAGCGGCAAAAGCGGGCATGATCGGTTTTACCAAGGCCTTGGCCCAAGAAGGTGCACGTTCCAATGTGTGCGTGAATGTCGTGGCACCGGGCTATACTGCGACACCGATGGTTACTGGCATGCGGGAAGAGGTTGTCAAAAGTATTGAAGACCAGATTCCTTTGCAGCGTTTGGCCCAGCCTGAAGAAATTGCAGCGGCAGTCATGTATCTGATCGGTGAGTATGGCACCTATATTACTGGTGAAACCTTATCGATCAATGGCGGTTTATACATGCAATAAGCCCTGTGCTCACCGAGTCAGTCTTTACATTTATTTTTTAAACAATAACTAAATTTTAAGCACTATAAATCAATGGAGTAATACAACATGCTATACGGTGATATCTTTTCAAACATGAATGCTCAATACAAAAACATTTTTGAACCTTATGCAAAATTTAACAGTCTGGTGGCGAAAAACTTTGCGGATCTGACCAATTTACAACTCAATGCTGCACGTCATTATGCCGATATTACCTTGTCGCAAGTATTTGCCAACAGTGAAGTCAAAGACATGCAAACGATGATTAATTGTGGCATGAAACAAGTAGAAACCATGACCAAACTTAGCCAGCAAATGATTGACGATGGTCAAAAACTGGCAAGCTTGGCAACTGAATTTAAGGCCGAGTTTGACAAGTTGGTTAGCGAATCGATGCCGAACAATAAATAACGGTTAGCAGCCCTAATGAAGATTGAAGACTAGTGAGCGGGGAAGTGGAGATCACTTCCCCGTTTTCTATCCCATTCCTGATCGAAAGTGAGGAATGACCCAGTATGCGGAGTGGTGCAATGCAGCAGAATCTTTTTCAGTTTAATCAGAACGTCCAGCGTTTTTTCGATGTACATGAAGAAATCTGGAAGAAAGTACAAGAATTTCACTATGGCGATAATCCGCTCAATGATGCATTGAGCAAAGTCAACAATGAAGATATGACCCTGTTCTTTCAGGCATTAACCAAAAATCCGGCACGCTTGATCGAGATGCAGAGCAAATGGTGGATCGGTCAGATGCAAATTTACCAAAATATCATGCTGCGCAGTGTAAACAAGGATATCCAGCCGTTAGTGAAACCTGAGCAGGGCGATCGCCGGTTCAAAGATTCACTTTGGCAAGAACCCAATTATGATCTCTTGACCCAGTCCTATCTGCATTTCAGTCAATTGGTGCAAGAAATGCTGGATGAGGTCGAAGGCATCCCGGATAAAGTCCGTCACCGTATCCACTTTTTTACCCGCCAAATGGTGAATGCCTTTTCTCCCGGCAATTTTTTGTGGACCAATCCGGAAGTGATCCATCAGACGGTACAGGAACACGGGCAAAATCTGGTGCGTGGCATGGAAATTTTCCATGACGATATCATGAACAGTAGTAAATATCTGTCCGTACGCATGGTCAATAATGACTCGTTTTGTTTGGGAAAAGATCTGGCCTATACGCCAGGTGCGGTGGTCTTTGAAAATCCGGTTTTTCAATTGTTACAGTATGAAGCGAACACTGAAACTGTATATCAGACGCCTATTTTGCTCGTTCCACCTTTTATTAATAAATACTATATTCTGGATTTGCGTGAGCAGAATTCTTTTGTGAACTGGTTGCGTCAGCAAGGGCACACGGTATTTTTAATGTCCTGGCGTAATCCGGGGGCTGAACAAAAGGACATGCGCTTTGATGACCTGATTACCTCAGGTACGGTTGAGGCGATGCGTGTCATTGAGGAAATGACCGGAGAAAAAGAGGTCAATGCCATTGGCTATTGTATCGGTGGAGCGGTGCTTGCTGCGACGCAGGCGTACTATGTGGCGAAACGCCTGAAGAATCGCGTCAAGAGTGCCACCTATCTGGCGACAATGTTGGACTTTGACAATCCAGGCAGTTTGGGTGCTTTTATTAATGAGCCGGTCATTCAAGGGATTGAAACTTTGAATCAACAGGTAGGCTATTTTGATGGCCGTATGTTGGCGGTGACCTTTAGTCTGTTACGTGAAAATACCCTATACTGGAACTATTACATTGAAAATTACCTGAAGGGCAAGCATCCGTCCGACTTTGATATTTTGTATTGGAATAGTGATGGCACCAACATTGCCGCACATGTGCACAATTTCCTGGTGCGCAATCTGTACCTGAATAACGAACTGATTCAGCCGAATAAGATCAAGGTCAATGGCGTGGGTTTAAACCTGTCGAAAGTGAAAACACCGAACTTTTTTATCTCGACACAGGAAGATCATATTGCACTGTGGGATACGTGCTTTAAAGGTTCTGCCTATCTGGGCGGGGAAACCACACTGGTACTTGGCGAATCTGGACATGTAGCAGGAATCGTCAATCCGCCAAACCGCAACAAATATGGCTGTTATACCAATAATATCCCTTATGAAAACCCGAAACAGTGGCTGGCAGATGCTCAGTTCCATCCAGAATCCTGGTGGTTACGCTGGCAGGAATGGATTGCACCTTATACCGGCGATCAGGTTCCAGCGCGTACATTAGGTAGTGCAACTTATCCGGTTAAGGAAGCTGCACCGGGCAGTTATGTACAGGTCAGTCTATTTTAGCATTTAGGCATTCTCACTGCCGGCCAATCGTATGGGGGCAGGAGTATCAAGCAAGACATGAGTTAAAAAATAGGAAATAAAATGAAAGAAGTCGTGATTGTTGCCGCAAAACGTACCGCGATTGGAAGTTTTTTGGGTGGACTGGCCAGCGTCAGTGCACCGCAGTTAGGGAAAGTGGTGATTGGTGCGGTATTAGATGCTGCCGGAGTAAAGCCAGAACAGGTAGATCAGGTCATTATGGGGAATGTGTTGACTGCGGGTGTGGGACAGAATCCGGCACGACAGGCGGCAATTGCTGCGGGTATTCCGGTTTCAGTACCCGCTTCAACCTTGAATGTGGTGTGTGGTTCGGGACTGCGCGCTGTTCATTTGGCAGCACAGGCCATTGTCACAGGTGAAGCTGATATTGTCGTGGCAGGTGGGCAGGAGTCGATGTCACAAAGTGCCCATATTATCCAGATGCGTAACGGGCAGAAGATGGGCAATGCGCAATTGGTGGATAGCATGATCTATGATGGTCTGACCGATGTGTATAACCAGTATCACATGGGAATGACCGCTGAGAATATTGTAAAAAAACTGTCAATTAGCCGTGAAGATCAGGATGCTTTGGCACTATCGTCTCAGCAGCGTGCAGTCAAAGCACAGGCGGAAGGTAAATTTGATGCGGAAATTGTGCCGGTTCAAGTGCCACAACGTAAAGGTGATCCGTTCGTTTTTGACCGTGATGAATATATCAAAGCCGAGACGAATGAACAGAGTCTAGCCAAGCTGCGCCCAGCCTTTAAAAAGGATGGCACGGTGACTGCAGGTAATGCCTCGGGGATTAATGATGGCGCAGCTGCCGTATTGGTGATGAGTGCCGATAAAGCAGCAGAGCTTGGTTTACAGCCACTAGCAAAAATTAAAGCCTATAGCATGTCGGGTATTGAGCCGGAAGTGATGGGTCTCGGTCCTGTAAATGCTGTGAAAAAGACGCTAGAAAAAGCAAGCTGGTCTTTGGAGGAGGTTGATCTGGTAGAAGCCAATGAAGCCTTTGCCGCACAAGCTTTAGGGGTGGCAAAAGAACTAAGTCTGAATATGGACAAGGTCAATGTCAACGGTGGAGCCATTGCCTTAGGCCATCCGATTGGAGCCTCAGGCTGTCGAATTCTGGTCACGCTGTTACATGAAATGCAACGCGGTGAAAAGAAAAAAGGACTGGCGACCTTATGTATTGGGGGTGGAATGGGCGTTGCATTAGCGGTTGAGCGGCCTTAAACATTATTTCTGATTGCAACAAAGCCCTTTACAATGCATTGATTTGCATAAATAAAAAGCGCCAGATTTTCCCAGCACTTGATAGGGTATTGATACGGATAGAAGCCTGTTTAATGGGGTTG
Source organism: Acinetobacter sp. ANC 5414 (assembly GCF_013004295.1). NCBI lineage: Bacteria > Pseudomonadati > Pseudomonadota > Gammaproteobacteria > Moraxellales > Moraxellaceae > Acinetobacter > Acinetobacter sp. ANC 5414. The sequence continues at coordinate 90,264 of NZ_JABERM010000030.1, read as the reverse complement.
CTTATAGTTGCTCGTTGTATCATGGTGCTGTTGATAGTGGCTTGATTTATGCATTTCATGCTCATCAGATTTATCTTTAGGATTCTTTTGTGGCTGATTATCATCTTGACTTGTTTGATCTTCAGTTTTTTTAGATTCTACTTCATCTTTTGGGTGTTGTTGCTTGGTCATTTTATTCATCCTTTTCTAAAAATATAAAATTACCGATTTTTTAACCGACCCAATTAGAATGCGCGGATGCAAAAAAAGATATAGTTTTATATTGTATTGGCTTTGTTGCACAAAGGCTATTTGGAGATTTATGCTTTGTATCCCAATAGTCTATTGCCGTTAAAAGCTAAAAGATGCTGTAAATTGGATCCTGAACTAAAAATCCATAATCAAGAAATCAATAAAAGAAGAATAGGGATTGAGCATGTATTTGGCAGCCTGAAAACCTTCAAAATCCTTGCCGGACGTTATCGAAACCGAGGCAAAAGACTTGGTTTGAGATTTAATTTAATTGCTGGAATCTCTAATTTAGAGTTGATCAAAAAATGATTTATACAAGAATTCTATTTTTAAAATTTATAAAAAATCAGCAATAACACAGAATAATTGAGTAAAATCAAAATGGTTATTAAGGTCCTCAGTTTGGTATGCTAACTTAATTGATTGTGCTCTAGTAATCACCTTTTCAAGTTTTTTCTTATCCGTAATTTAGATCAATAAAATAAATTAGATAAAGTAGATAGATCGCAGATCAATACTTTATGAGGCTTTTGGCTGATCTAAAATTTAGTACGGAGTGGATTAAACTACCTTTAAAACATATTCAAAAATCTTATTTGAGATGCTCTTTTTTTATGGATAGATTACATCAAACTAAACATTCAGAACTGATAGAAATAGATGAAGGTATTCAATTGCATCTCGCTTGGGCTCAAAAAATATTTCGATATATTGTTTTAAAACAACCATCTGATCCACAATTCGCCTCTCAAGATAGCCATTTACTGTGTAATTTCGGTAAATGGTTTCAGTTAAACCGCTTCAGATTTGAAAAAATCAGTAGCGAAAAAACCCAAAAATTGGAAAAAGTTCATTATCTCGTGCATCGTAATCTACATAAATTGTTTTCCAAGCTGAGTGAAAATCAGCAAATAGAACCAGATTTAGTGGATGAATATCAAAAAAATCAGAGTGAATTGATTGATCTCCTCAGTTATTTTAGAACCCATTTTATCAGTGAGGCATTGCAGTATGATCCTTTAACGGGTTTACCTTTAAGATTCGGTCTGGCTGATAAATTTAACTATCTCAGTCATCATGCCACTAAAAATCAGAAAATTTTAGCAATTGGCTTACTTGATTTGGATCATTTTAAAGTTATAAATGATCAATATGGGCATCAGGCTGGCGATGAAGTTCTTGTCCATACAGCCAAGTTAATGTGTAATTCTATTCGAGAAACGGACAGTATTTTTCGCTTTGGTGGAGAAGAATTTTTAATCTTTCTTGAAGTTGAAAATGTCGATTCAATTTATGAAATTACCGAAAGAATTTCTCAGTCATTGCATACCCATCCAACTATATTAAAAAATGGCGAAGCAGTATATATAACGGCAACTATAGGCATAGTCATAGTCGGTCACCATGAAACACTGGAAAAAGTCATCGAAAGAGCAGACCAGGCGATGTATGTTGGAAAACAGCAGGGACGTGACAGGGCGGTATTTGCATGACCAGATTCATATAGGTATGAGTTATGGTATTTTAGAGCCTACAGCATTAAGAATTGTCCGTCATGTCGAAGATTGTCTGATTTCGTCCAGTCTGTTTAATTTACCGAAGAATTTACCTAAGTGTGATATCCAAAATCTTAAGCCAGGGTCTTTTCTATTGCTCTTCAAAAACAATCGAGTAGTAAAAATTAGGTATGGCTCAGAGAGCAGGAAACAAAAAGTGTGTACGTGCATTACACACCAAGATTGCAAACATTTGCAAAGATTATTTGCACAAAGCAAGCAGCATGCTTGTTAAAGAAAATGCATTGATTGTTGTAAGTGATTTAAGTGCCAAGAAACTTTTAAAAACCAAGATGGCAAAGTCTGTTTTGGATACAGGATTTTCAGCACTAAAAACGATGCTCAAGTATAAATGTGAGGATGTAGCAGTGCTGCTCATGTTTGAAGAAGTGAATGAGAATTTCACAAACTGAGAAACATCGTTTCGCAAGGTAGATCACTCAGTAGTAGTCTGAAAGATCTTACAAAGCAGTGCTTCTTAAGTCTTGGAATAAGAGTATGAGAATGTGAAAAACTATTCAAGTTTCAATGATCGTGACTTGAACAGTGTGAAGAACATACTTGCGCTTGGGCATAAGCGTCTAGCAGTAGGAATTACCCTTTTTTAAGGGGGAGGATGTCAAGAATTCTTGATAGTTTAAGTTCACCAAAGAAAAAAATCCCAATATATGTGTTTGCATATATATGGTAAAACATATATAAATGTACTTAAATTTTTAATAGCAGATTTGGCCAAAATGACCTCGACCGTAAAAATTTATCACAATCCTGAGTGTGGTACATCTAGAAATACCTTAGCTTTAATTCAAAATGCAGGAATTGAACCTGCAATTATTTACTATTTACAAACGCCGCCATCGCAAGATGAGCTACGTCGCATGATTCAAGATGCAAATCTCACGGTTAGACAAGCTATACGAACCAATGTAGCACCCTATTCAGAGTTAGGATTGGATCAAGATAAGTGGTCAGATGAGCAACTATTAGCATTCATGCTGCAATCCCCAATTCTGATTAATCGACCGTTTGTTGTGACGAATTTGGGTACACGTTTGTGTCGACCTTCAGAACTTGTACTGGATATTTTACCTTCTCCACAAAAAGGGGCTTTTAGCAAAGAGGATGGTGAAAAAGTCATAGATGAAAATGGACAAAGATTGCAATAAAAAATTTGGTTAATATATGTGGATATTTACATATTCAGATAAATAGATAGGTGCAGCGATGGAACAAGTCAATTTCTTTAAATGTTTAGCGGATGAGACGCGTCTGAACATTGTTGTCTTGGTGGCGAAGCATCAAGAGCTTTGTGTGTGTGACCTCACTGAAAAATTGCAACTTAGCCAACCTAAAATTTCCCGCCATTTAGCACTTTTACGTTCAGCTGGGCTGCTGACCGATCGTCGTCAAGGACAGTGGGTGTATTACAGCATTAACCAAAAATTGCCTGAGTGGTGTTTTGCAATACTTGCCTCACTCCAACTGAATGAAAGTTTAAATAATTTACCTATATCTGATTCAATTATTCAGATGCATTGTGAGTAAACAAAAATGAAGTTTTTATTTCTTTGTACAGGAAATAGTTGCCGCAGCATTTTGTCAGAAGTACTTTTTAATAGCCGTGCGCCAGAAGGGTGGAAAGCCTACAGTGCAGGAAGCAAACCTACAGGTAAAGTCCATCCGTTAACGATTAAAACTTTGGAAAACTTAGGCCTGTCTACACAAGGCTTATCCAGTAAAACAATTGATGACTGCGAACAATATCAACCGGATGTTGTGATCACTGTATGTGATGCTGCTGCTCAAGAAGCCTGTCCACTTTATTTGGGCGGAGCAATCAAAGCGCATTGGGGCTTGGCTGATCCCTCACATTTAGAACTTTCAGAACCAGAAAAGCTAAAAGCTTTCTTGGTGACGGTTGAGCATATCAATAAACGCTTAGACGCTTTATTTGCCCTGGATGTAAATAAACTTTCTCGTCCTGAATTAATTGCTGAAATCAATAAAATTTCTAATATCGAGTAAGCGCATGTCTAGTTCAAGACTTTCATTTTTAGATCGTAACCTAACGCTATGGATTTTTATTGCCATGGCCTTAGGCATTGCCATCGGAAACTTTTTTCCTCAAGCGTCTGTCGCACTCGATCAATTGAGTATTAATTCGGTGAATATTCCAATTGCGCTTGGTCTTATTCTGATGATGTATCCACCCCTGGCAAAAGTGAACTATGCGACTTTGCCACAAGTGTTTAAGGATAAGAAAACCCTTACTTTATCCTTGGTCCAAAACTGGCTGATCGCGCCAGTACTCATGTTTGCTCTGGCGATTATATTTTTACATAGTTATCCCGAATATATGACCGGCGTCATCTTGATCGGTTTAGCACGATGTATTGCCATGGTTCTGGTGTGGAATGGCTTGGCCTGTGGTGATAATCAATATGTTGCTGCTTTAGTTGCCTTTAACAGCATTTTCCAGATTTTATTCTTTAGTACCTATGCCTGGTTATTCCTGACCTTTCTACCTCCTTATTTTGGTGTGGCTTCACAGGTAATTCATGTCGATTTCTGGACCATCACCCATGCTGTTCTGGTTTATCTTGGTATTCCGTTCTTGTTAGGTTTCTTAACTCGCTTCATTTTGGTGAAACAGAAAGGGGTAGAGTGGTATCAAACCAAGTTTATTCCGAAAATTAGTCCGCTTAGTTTGATGGCTTTGCTGTTCACCATTTTGGCCATGTTTAGCTTAAAAGGTGGCGATGTCGTGAGTCTTCCGCTTGAAGTTTTACGTATCGCGATTCCTTTAACCATTTACTTTGTTTTAATGTTCTTCATTAGCTTTTTCATGAGTAAATGGATGGGCAATGATTATCCTAAGACCACAGCAATCGCATTTACTGCAGCAGGAAATAATTTCGAATTATCACTTGCAGTCGCCATTGCTACTTTTGGTATAGCTTCACCGGTTGCTTTCACCACGATTATTGGCCCATTGGTCGAAGTGCCTGTGTTGATTGCCTTAGTGAGTGTTTCGCTCTGGCTGAGAAAAAAAGTTTTTAAAGAGACCTAACGTTATGAATCTCCCAAACCTAGATCTAGAGCTTGTTGAGCAACCGACCTTTGAAAAAGTTCAAGCAAAAGAGCTTGCGCATCCACCTCGTATCTTGCTGCTGTACGGCTCGAATCGAGAACGCTCTTACAGTCGCCTTGCCGTTCTTGAAGCGGGTCGCATCCTGGAGTATTTTGGCGCGGAAGTAAAAATCTTTCATCCTAAAGGGCTTCCTTTACCTGAAGATGCGGATACTGAGCATCTAAAAGTAAAAGAGTTGCAAGAACTTTTAGCATGGTCAGAAGGCATGGTCTGGTGTTCACCTGAACGCCATGGTTCTATGAGTTCCATTTTTAAATCACAAATAGACTGGATTCCACTGGCAGGAGGCGCAATCCGTGCCACCCAAGGTAAAACCCTTGCCTTGATGCAAGTCAGTGGCGGATCACAGTCATTTAACAGCCTGAACCAGATGCGCATTTTGGGTCGTTGGATGCGGATGATCACCATTCCAAATCAATCTTCAATTCCGAAAGCTTTCTTGGAATTCGAAGAAGATGGACGAATGAAGCCTTCGGCTTTCTATGACCGGATTGTGGATGTGATGGAAGAGTTATTTAAGTTCACCCTACTGACGCGTGGTCAAAGCAAATACCTGACAGATCGTTATTCGGAACGCAAGGAGTCGGCTGAAGAGTTATCTAAGCGTGTAAATCAGCGCAGTTTATAAATGCTAGGTGATATTCAAGACTGGTCATGTCACAGCTAGGTCAGTACTCAATTTATTCGCTGTTGGTAAAATTGTCTTAACGGCATAGTGAATATTGTAAAAACCCAGTCACGGAGATTGGGTTTTTACAATAAAGAAGTCAGAGATAAATAAGTAAAAGGGGAAAGGCTTTGAATCATAAACAGACTGAAACTGATGTGGTCATTATCGGTGGTGGGCAGGCAGCTTTATCTACCGCTTATTTTTTTAAGCGCAAGAAAATCCCATTCATTATATTGGATGAGCAAAATCAAGCAGGGGGTGCTTGGCTGCATACCTGGGAGTCATTGCGTCTTTTTTCTCCTAATAGCTGGAGTTCTCTATCCGGTTGGATGATGCCCATCACGGAACAGACCTATCCAACACGAAATGAGGTGATCCAGTATTTATCGGCTTATGAACAGAGATATCAATTTCCGATTGTTCGTCCAGTACATGTCGATCGTGTGGAATCGAATGGAAAGTATTTAGACGTATATGCTGGCGAAAGGTTTTGGCGAGCCAAGGCCGTGGTCAGTGCAACAGGGACATGGAGCCAGCCGTTTATTCCTGATTATCCGGGACAGGAAAACTTTCAATCTACGCAGTTACATTCAGCTCATTATATGAATTCAGATCCATTTAAAGATAAGAAAGTGATTGTTGTGGGTGGGGGGAATTCGGGAGCGCAAATACTCGCTGAGGTTTCACAAGTTGCTAAAACCATTTGGGTAACGAAAACCCCACCCCAATTTTTATCTGATGATGTGGATGGCCGTGTACTGTTTTTAAGAGCGACGGAACGCTTAAAAGCACAGCAAGAGGGTAAAGTCATTGATCAGCCTGTTGGGGGGCTTGGTGATATTGTGATGATTGATAGTGTCAAAGAGGCGAGGGAAAGAGGGGTTTTGCATAGTCGTCCGCCTTTTAAATCATTTACCACAAATTCTGTCATTTGGCCTGATGGCTCTGAAGAACAGGTTGATGCGGTCATCTGGTGCACGGGTTTTAAAGCTTCTTTGGATCACTTGAGGAGTCTGGGGGTGATAGAGCAAGATAACTCGGTAGAGGTTAAAGGCGGAAGGTCGGTCAAGATCGCGAACTTGTGGTTAGTGGGATATGGAGACTGGACTGGACTAGCCTCTGCAACATTAATTGGCGTTTCTAGAACAGCGAGAGCCACAGTGGATGATATTGCAGCTTATTTATCTAATATTTGATTTGAGCGTGGATAATATTTTGAAGAAACCTTTTGATCCCACTCTGAAACAAGGTTTAAGAACTGTCTTGAAAGATGTCAGGACTGTTGAAGGATTGATATAAGATTTTAACGTTCAGCCAGCACTTTTGATAATCTTTTGGTATGGGCGATCAATCGGTCCAGCCAGCGTTTTGCAGCAAGAAGCTTTAAACTTCTTGCTGCACTGAGCCGGTTTAAGGTGGCATATTGCATTACCTCTTCACGCAAGGATGCGCGGTTCTCATCGGTCCAATGTTTAAGATTGGCCAGTTCCTGTTTGAAATTTTCAATGACTTCAGCATTTTCTAAGAATTCCAAACTGGTTGCATAATGATCCAGAATATTTAAAAAATCTAAAGCCACTTGATAAATCTGCGGTTGGGTTCGAATAACCAATGCATAGGGAACACCTTCCAAATCACTTCGCAGAACATGCATATAAACCATCATGCGTAATAAAAAGGTCAAGCGCTGTTTATCTTGTTGATATTCAGGAACCACAATTTTATCTAAATAGGCTTCTAGCTGTTCAATCACTACATCTAATTGCTGTAATTCTTTGGGGCTAACAGTCGTACCATCCTGAAAAGCACGACGCAAGATCTCAAACATCTGAATCAGGCTTTGATAAGCTACTTTTTCTGCAGCGATAATTGCCACACTTGGAATCTCCAGATTGGATTCATCCAGAATTTCTAGCACACCGGACTTTTTCTGAGGCAAAAACTTACAAATGAGGTCATTAAATTGATGGATCAAAGGCATAAAAATACATGCGCCCATTACGCTAAATGCAGTATGGAATGCCGCTACTATGACCACCTCATCCCATGCAGCAACAGATTGAATATGATGATAGGCCCAGTTAAATAAGGGCAGCAATACAAAGAAAGCAAATACCGCACTGACCACATTAAAAACCACATGCACAGCTGCAGTCCGCTTGGCATTAACCGAGCCACCAATAACAGCCAGTACTGCGGTTGCCACTGTCCCGATATTTTGTCCAATGACCAATAACAAGGCTTGCTGCAGGTCAATCGCTGTACTGGCTAAAGCAGCTAAAGTCGCAGTAATTGCGGCACTGGAAGATTGCAGCAAGACCGTCATGATTAAGCCAATCCAAACGAGAAACAGCTTTTGCCCAAATGAGTGATAGTTAAAAATTGACAAATCGACTTGTTCAGCAAATCCTGACATCGCAATCTGCAGTTGATCAATTCCAAGGAAAATCAGCCCAAAACCTGCAAGCACAAAACCCAATAATGCTAAACGGCCATAGCTTAATAATTTTAACAGTGCGCCAAAAGCAATCAGCGGTAAGGCAAAAGTGGCAATAGAAAACTTAACCCCAAGAAAAGCGACGATCCAACCTGTACTGGTTGTCCCGATATTGGCGCCAATAATCACCCCAATCGCTTGAGTAAAACTCAATACTCCAGCCCCGACAAAACCAATAGTCGCAAGCGTGGTGGCTGTAGAGGATTGGACAATCAAGGTCAGACCAATACCAGAACACACTGATTTAAATGGTGTGCCGGTAAATTTGGTCAGCCATACTCGTAAAGTTTCCCCAGCCATTTCTTTAAGACCGTCGGTCATTAAAATCATGCCAATTAAAAATAAACCAATACCGCCACACAGCTGAGCAATAATTTCGAGCACAGTTCTCTCAATGCATTTTTTACAATCAGAATACAGCCTGATCAAGGTGATGTCATTAAGAGTCGCGGTGGAATAGCTAAAATACGATGTGCTTGGAGCTATAAAAGAAAAACTGGCGGTCTTCAAGTGACTTATTATTCAGTTATAGGGGGTGATTAAATATTCTTCTTGGTGATTTTAGTTAAAAATAACCTGATTGGCACATAGACAGTGATCCTGCATCAATTCGTGGAGGAGCAATTTTTTTGGATAACAATTTATTTGATGAGCTGGTTTCTTCGATCAAAGAAGCCGGTGCGATAAAGCATAAAGCGATTAAAACCAGTCGAATTGTTGAGTTTGGCTCTTCTTATTTTTAGACAACAAAAAAAGCCCACCTTACAATGAGCTTTTCAATGATCAGATCACTTTTAGCAATTCATAGAGATATGCTAATCAGCGGATGGGATACTCAATTCATCATCTTTTGTAAAGATAACTGCTGTCAAGATTGGAACACCCAGAATAATGGGAACTAAAATGATCCACAAGTCCGTGGTTAGCTTACTTGAAAAGAAAAAGTGAATGGCGATAGCCGCCAGAATTAATACTGAAAACAAAACACTGGTGAAGCGAATTACAAATTTGAGAGGCATTTTCTGCTCCTATGTGATTCTAGTTGTTGTTATAAAGTATACGCCTTGTTTTGAGATCTATGTATTTGTTTTTTTTAACCAAACATTAAAGGTAAGCATCTGGCCCAGATATCTCGGCAATCAATCCTATCCACCTTATTTGAGTTCCTTCCTTAAAAATAATGGGGAACAGAATTTTGGCATTAGATCTTCATTCTTTAGCAAGGGTATCTGCCAAAAAGTGAAGAACTTACAGCACTGGCTGTAGTTTCTACACATTACTCAGGTGTTTTTTATCCTTTATTGGAGACGTTCTAGAAGGATGTAAAAATAGAAAATGAGAAAAGGAATGGAAAAGATGGCGTTTTTTAATATTGAACACTTAAGTAAAGTTATTAAAAATGCAATATGAATAAATTTTAATAATTTGAGATTATCATGGATGATAAAAAAGTTATCGTAACATCATCAATATTACTAATATGTGCAATAGGTTTAGGTCTTTACATTTATGATCAAAGTCAGAAAAAAAGACGAAACGAAATTCAGCAATTGGTAATGGAAGCTGAACGAAGTCTCTTAGAAATCAGCAAGAAAAATTAGTAGATTTTTTATTCTAATCTAACCTGCTGAATTTTATCCCCGTATTTTGCTATGCATTTTTTATTCCGTCATTTTTGGGATTATAAGTATCTAATTATCATAAAAAAATATCTAAAAGTACAAGAGGACTCCACCCGATCTTGCGAAGACGTACTTCTCAGACGGAGGTGAATTTCGCAACAATTAACCTTGTTGATTTTGAATATACTGTTTAATTATTTCGAGTGGCGCACCAGCGCATGAGCCAGCAAAATAAGAACGTGACCAAAACACAGGTTTTACATCACTTCCCCGCAAGTCTAAAAATTGATTTCGCATTCTTCTGCTTGTTACCGATTTTAAATTATTCACCCACTTGGAAATTTGAATGGTTGGGGGCTATTGAATAAACATATGAACACGATCTTCTTCACCATTGCACTCTTTTATTGATGCAGCCTGAACACCTTTAAAATCCTTGTCGAATGTTATCGAAGCAGAAGTAAAATACTCGGCTTAAAATTTAATTTAATGACTGAAATCTGTAACTTAGAGCTGAGAAAAATGATTTATGAAATAAGTTTTATGATATAAATATAATAAATCATCACTTAGGATTGATCTAGTGAGACAGGTTTTATTGGCGCTCAACTTAAATTTGCGCAGGTTAATCTTACTTTTAACCATTCTGAGTGTGACCTGTCTGTTTGTCTTTGCTTTATTCTTTGTAAATTACACAGTTAAAGAACGCCTGATAGATAATTCCTTGGCATTAAATGCAGAATATTCGTCCAGAATTGCTACACATACCAACTATCAGTTTGAGGAAATATTAAAAAATTTAAGATTCAGCACCCGTGTACTAGGCAAAAACTTTTCCAATGAAAGCTTGAGAAGCAGTGAAGCGGCGCGACTAAAAACCCAGTCAGGAAATTTCAACAGTGTGTTTCTAGCTGACAGGGAAGGTCATATCATTTCATTTTTCCCAACGACCTTAAAGATTGATTCAAAACAGATTCAGAAAACCCATGGCATTACCGAGTCACTCAGGCGCAAGCAAACTTATATTTCTTCTCCGTACTGGTCTTCGACCAAAAAATTGATCGTCATTGTTTCTGAACCGATCTTTGATGACAAAGGACAATATTTGGGTTTTATTGCGGGCACGATTTATCTGCAGAGTAAGAATTTGGTCAGTGAAATGCTGGCATCCAAATATGGCTATAAGAAAAATTATACCTATGTCATGGATGACCAAAAACGGATCATTTTTCATGCTGATACTCAGCAAATTGGCCAGAAAGTCCAGACCAGTGACGGATTAACAGCGATGCTGCATCAACAGGATGGAGCTTTCCGCCTGATCAACAGTAAAGGAATAGACAGTCTGGTCGGTTTCTCGTATATTCCCAGTGTGAACTGGATTGTGGTGTCACAGCAGCCGATCGATGAACTATTTGCTCAGGCCAACAGCATTATTTTCAAAGTGTCCATCGGGATTACACTATTTTATTTATTCATTTTCTTTATGGTCTGGCGGTTATCTGGCTTTATTGCACTGCCTTTAAATCATTTGGCGAAAATGGCCAGTATGTTGAACAGGACGGATATTCAGGAAAAAATTAACAAAATTGATCCTTTGTATTTTGAAGTCGATCAATTCAAAAATTCCCTGATGCTGAGCTGTCAGAATTTTAATGAAAAAATTGATGAGCTGAATCAGTCCGTGAATAGCGATCCGCTGACCGGTTTGTACAATCGTCGTGGGATGAACCTGTTTATTGAAGAATTTGTGCGTATGCGTACCGAGTTTGCTGTGTTAGCGGTGGATATCGACTTCTTTAAAAAGGTGAACGATACCTATGGTCATGACAAAGGCGATATTGTCTTACAAAGGCTGGCAAACGTGATGCAATATCATTTCCGAGACAATGATATCTGCTGCCGTTCAGGGGGTGAGGAATTTATTATTTTAATGGCTACTTCGGATCCGGAAATTACTTTTCAGGCCGCGGAACGGCTAAGAAAAGCGGTTGAACTTACAGAGATGGAGGATATGGGAACGGTGACTATTTCAATTGGGATCGCTTACTGGCCTCATAGTTCTGATGATGTCGAGGAAGTGTTGAGAATGGCGGATCAAAAACTTTATCAGGCCAAACATGAGGGACGTAACTGTACGCGCTAGATTCCAGACATCCACTAATTAAAATTCACCGTTGAGCCTAATCTATCTTATTGGCTGTAAACAAGTTTGGTCTATTTAGACATGGATTATTCTCATAGGCCTAATGATATAATTATCATGTAAATTTTTAGCTAACACAAAACTTTGAACGACTTTATTCCATAAGACCATTTGCGAATCTCATCAAGGAATTTTATGCCTAAATCATCTCGTGACTTATTTTCACCGGATGTATTCGACCTCAAGTCGTTTATTTCTCCTTATATGATGGTGATTCCTCCGACGATTTTTGCCTTGCTGATCTGGTGGACCGATCACAGGTTTGGTTTCCTGTTTACCCATACCGTGGCAGAACTGATCTCAATCATTATTGCGCTCACTGCGCTGATTGTGACCGTGGTCTCACGGCATTTTACTAAAAATTATTTTGTGGTTTTCATTGCCATTGCCATTGGCTGGTGTGGGTTTATTGACCTATTTCATACTCTGCTATACAAAGGCATGCAGATTCTTCCGGTGGACAGCGCCAATCAGGCAACCCAATTATGGATTGGCGCTCGATTATTGCAGGCCTTTGCGATGCTTGCCGCACCGTTTATGTTGACACGCGCGATCAAGCCTATCCCATTGAACCTGTTTTTTGGTCTGCTTAGTGTCGGGATTGTGACGGCAGTCATGTTGGGTTTTTTCCCGACTGCCTTTATTGATGGGCAGGGCCTGACCCCTTTTAAAATTTACAGTGAATATCTGATTATTGCGGTTCTGGCGTTAGCGCTGGTACTGGTCTGGAAACGCCGCGAATATTTATCGGTGAAACTGAGGTTTGGAGTTAGCCTTTCCGTGCTGACCATGATGGCCTCTGAATTTGCTTTTACTCAATATATATCCGTATATGCCGATGCCAATCTGCTGGGGCATATTCTGAAAGTCTATTCGTACTGGTTTATCTATCTGGCACTTGTCGAGTCGACCATTAAAGATCCTTTTAGCATGCTGTCCAAGGCCGCCAGCACCTATGACGCCATTCCGGATCCGACCTATATTGTGAGTTCCAGCCAAACCATTCAGCAGGTCAATTTGGCAGCAGCGCAATTGCACGGCATTCCAGCGACACAATTGAGCGGACGTTCCGTACATGAACTGGTGCATGATCCTCGGCTAAAAGCCGAAGATTGTCCGGTATGTTCTAGACTGCAGCAGGCACCACAGGAGTTTTTAATCCAGCTGACTCTGCCGGATCACAGAACAGTCGAGTGTCATGTCGCACCATTTTTGGAACGTGTGGCTAAAAAACAGGTTTGGGTCATGGTGGTGCACGATATTACCGATCGCCAGCTTTTGCTGCAGGATCTGCAGGAACGTGTAAAAGAAGTACGTTGTCTGAATCAGATCAATCTGCTTTGCAACCACACGCATACGGGCATGACCGAGCTGTTGCATAAAGCCATGGAAATGATTCCTTCCGGCTTTTCATCTCCGGAACGGATTCATCTGCAGATTCGCAGTGACTGGGGTGTTTTAGGTGAAGAGCCTCCTGCTCAGACGCCTTGTTTGCAGTCAATCTTTGCCAATGATACCCAGCAATTGGGGACCTTAACCGTCTGGTATGATCAAGCGCCAGAGGTACCAGTTTTTCTAGATGAAGAACAGAATTTAATTGACCATATTACCAGTCAGATCACCGATGTTTATACCCGGCTACAGTCACAGGCGCGGGTAGCACGGTTGACCTATCTCTATCAGCTGCTCAGTGAAACCAACCGGGTCATTGCACATAGCCAGAATCAGCAGGATTTGCTGACGGAGTTGCAGCAGGTGCTACTGAAGCTGGGTAGTTTTGCCAAAATTTTGATTGCACTCAAAGCGGATGATGGGGCTGACAGTCCGCTTGTAATTCAGTTCCATCATAATATTAGCGCAAATATTTTGACGACCTTGCAGACTGTCTTGCAGCAGGATCAGAATCTTCCGTTGAATCAGGTGAAAAATACCAGTCCAGAGGTGGATGTCTGTGCCTATGGCCTGGTCAATGATGCTGATGAGAATGTTTCTCCAGAATACCGGGCGTGGAGAGAGTACTTAAAACAGGAAAAGGTGCGTCAGGCTGCATTGACCCCATTGTTGTTTGAGGGGCGTTTCTGGGGATTGGTGGGGCTGTATACCGCGGGGCAAGTGGAATTTGATGAGGAGCAAATTCAGCTGCTGCAAAATCTCTCAAGGGATATTTCTTCTGCGCTGGAGCGTTTTTCAGCGGAGCAACACCTCAAAACTGCCGAAACCTATTCACAGCAGATGGAACAACGTTTCCAGCAGGTGTTTTTGCAGTCTCCCGTACCGATGAATATTATTTCCATTCAGGATGGACGTATTCTTGCAGTGAATTTAGCTTACGAAAAATGGCTGGGATATAGCCTGGAAGATTTTCAAAATCGGGAAGCCTGGCTAAAAAAAGTGGCGCCTAATGCAGAACAAAGACAGTTTATGCAACAGAACTGGGAAGAGGCATTGAAGCTGGCGAAAAATGGCAAACAGGTGCAATTTCCTGAAATTACCCTGGTGGCAAAAGACGGTAGTCAGCGTATTGCACAGCGCACGCTGGCGATTGTCGGCAATGATGTGATTTTGGCTTGGGCCGATCTTACAGCCATCCGGAAAACCGAACAGGCATTACGAGACAGCGAGCAGCGTTTCCGTGGCATGGTGGAACAAACCGTGGTCGGAATGTATGTACTGCGCGACAATCAGTATTTATACGTCAACCCAAGTTATGTCGATATGCTGGGTAGGTCTACTACAGAGCTTACGGGACATAATATCCTGGAGTTTACTGATGCGACAATAGACACTCTTGCTGGGATTCACCAGGAGGAGAACCTGTTACAGACTGCAGAACACTCGGACACGCCGTATACAGTTCCATTCCGACATCAAAATGGCCAGATCCGTGAATTTTCCCTGCATACCCGTCGCATCATCTGGGATGATGGTTTGCCTGCCTCGATTGTGATGGCGCAAGACATTACTGAGCAAAAGCAGGCACAGGACCAGATTGCCCATCAGTTGGAACACATGGAAACCATCATGTACGGCACCTTGCAGGCAGTATCTACCATGGTGGAATTACGTGATCCTTATACTGCGGGGCATGAACGCCGTGTCGGACTGATTGCCAGTGCGATTGCCAAAGAAATGGGTTGGGATGAAAAACGCTGTCTACAGATGGAAGAAATTGGACTGGTACATGATATTGGCAAAATTGCGATTCCTTCCGAGATTCTGACCAAACCTTCACGTCTGACCTATCTGGAAATGGAAATGATGAAAGGCCATGCACAGGCTGGTTATGACATTCTCAAAGATATTCCTTTCAATATTCCAATTGCTGAAATCATTGGCCAGCATCACGAACGGATGGATGGTACGGGTTATCCTAAAGGATTAAAAGGGGATGAGATTCATCCTGAGGCGCGTATTCTGACGGTGGCCGATGTGATTGAGTCAATGGCTTCGCATCGCCCATATCGTGCTGCTTTGGGTATAGATGTTGCACTTTCAGAAATTTTACGCGGACGTGGAACGATTTATGATGCGGAAGTTTGTGATGCAGCAGTCCGTTTAATTAAGGAAAAGGGATATGTCCTGCCAAGTTAAACAGGCTTGATGATCAGGTGAATAGCAGCCAAAAAGCTATTCACTTTTTTTCAAGTTGAGTAACAGTCAGGATAGAATTTGATATTTTTTAATGCTTTAAATTGAAGCGCTAGCAAGCTTATGTTATTTATAATTCAATAAAAGGTAAATATTTGGAGTTTCACCGATGTCATACCAGAATATTTTAGTACCCGTCGATGGCTCAAAAATTTCTTTCTCAGCGGTAAAACATGCGGTCGAAATTGCTCAGGTCTTCAATAGCAGGTTGACCTTAATCAGTCTGGTTTCAGAAGATCCATTTACAGATGCAGATTTCTATTACTATTATGTATCTGCTCCAATGAAAGAACACTTTATCCAGGCCTATGCGAATGCAGAAGAGATATTAAAACAAGCAAGTGAAATTGCCTATGCGGCGGGTGTTCAAGTAGAAACAAAAGTCCTAAAAAGCGTACTGCTTGAAGAAGGTATTGTTGAAATTGCCAAACAGCTTGAAACTGATCTCATTGTAATGGGATCGCATGGGCGTAAAGGTTTTAAAAAATGGAGACTTGGAAGTGTGGCCACCGGTGTACTTTGCTCAACGGAATTACCAGTAATGATCATAAAATATTAATGTTTATATAAAATATATACTTAAAATATAAGGAGTCTAAAAAATGGCGAGTTCTAAAAAAGAATCTAAAACAATGAAAATTGATATTGGCATTTCTCAGAGTGATCGTGCCAAAATTGTTGAAGGTTTATCCAAACTGCTAGCGGACAGCTATACCTTGTATTTGATGACCCATAACTTTCATTGGAACGTGACTGGGCCACAATTCAATAGCTTACATAACATGTTTATGACCCAATATACGGAGCAATGGAATGCCTTGGATATCATTGCTGAGCGAATTCGTGCTTTAGGTTTTCCTGCTCCTGGAACCTATAAACAATTTGTAAAATTAACCGCAATTAAAGAAGTAGAAGGTGTTCCTAAAGCCGATGAAATGGTCAGCCTGCTGGTTAATGCACATGAAACTGTTGCGCGAACTGCTCGAAGTCTCTTTTCCCTCGTGGATGAAGTGAATGACCAGCCTACAGCTGATCTGATCACACAAAGACTTGAAGTCCATGAAAAAACAGCCTGGATGTTAAGAAGTCTTTTAGAAGAGTAGCAATCTAGCGTTAGTCCGCCAATTTATATAAAAATTGGCGGACTGATCATTCCTGATTTAAGAACAGTGATTTTGTTTTGCCGATTAAATGTGGCTGACTCGCTATTTTTATTCACGGATAAAATCACTTGTGGATTGCTATCAAGCTTATAAATATCAAATTGTCACCAAATAGGGCTAAGCTAGACGCTGGTCAGATGGAATTCATTCTTCTGAATCCCATCGACAATACGTCAAAATGAGATTGGAAATGACAACTGATAATTTGGCTCAAAAGCACCCTTTATATATTCCTTATGCGGGTAATACCCTTTTAGAACTGCCCTTGTTAAACAAAGGTTCTGCATTTACTGAACAAGAGCGTAGTCACTTTAATTTGCATGGCCTCATTCCCCATGTAATTGAAAGCATTGAGGAGCAGAGCCAGCGTTCCTATCAACAATATTGTGCTTTTAATGATGCGATCAATAAGCACATTTACCTGCGCAATATTCAAGACACCAATGAAACTTTGTTCTATCACTTAATTGAGCATCATTTAACTGAAATGATGCCAATCATTTATACCCCAACAGTGGGTGAAGCCTGTCAGCGTTTTTCCGATATTTATCGCCGCCATCGCGGAATTTTTATCTCTTACCCAGATCGAGCCCATATTGATGATATTTTACAAAATGTGAATAAAAAAAATGTCAAAGTCATTGTGATTACTGACGGTGAACGTATTTTAGGTTTGGGTGATCAAGGGATTGGTGGAATGGGCATTCCGATTGGAAAATTGTCTTTATACACTGCATGTGGTGGCATAAGTCCTGCCTATACCTTACCGATTACTTTAGATGTCGGTACCAATAATCCGCAATTGCTGAATGATCCTATTTATATGGGCTGGAATCAGCCACGTATTAGTGGAGATGAATATTATGAATTTGTCGACCATGTGATTGCAGCCATTCAGCGTCGTTGGCCAAAAGCTTTGATTCAATTTGAAGATTTTGCCCAAAAAAATGCCATGCCTTTATTAAATAAATATCGTGATCAAATTTGTTGTTTTAATGATGATATTCAGGGTACGGCTGCGGTGTCCGTGGGGAGTCTGATTGCTGCTTCGCATGCTGCAGGTAAACAACTCAAAAATCAGACAATTGCCTTCTTGGGTGCAGGCTCAGCGGGCTGTGGTATTGCTGAACAAATCGTGGCGCAAATGGTGACTGAAGGCTTAACCGATGCGCAGGCACGTGCTCGTATTTATATGGTTGACCGTTTTGGACTGATCACTGAAAATCAGCCAAATTTGCTTGATTTTCAACGTAAGCTCGCGCAAAAACCAGACAATGTCGAGCACTGGGGCAATGCGCAAGAAATTATTTCCTTGCTCGATGTAGTCCAAAATGCCAAACCAACGGTGTTAATCGGTGTGTCGGGTCAAGCAGGTTTATTTACTGAAGAGATCATCAAGACGCTGGCAGCCAATTGCGAACGTCCCATTGTTTTGCCCTTATCGAATCCGACTTCACAAGTTGAAGCCGTGCCAGCAGATATTTTGCAATGGACTGAAGGCAGGGCACTCATCGCGACTGGCAGCCCATTTGCGCCTGTGAATTATCAAGGTAAGATTTATAACATCTCGCAATGTAATAACTCTTATATTTTTCCTGGCATTGGTTTGGGGGTGATTGCTTCGGGTGCAACTCGGGTAACCGACAGTATGCTGATCGCATCGAGTAATACCTTGGCAGCCTGCTCACCCATGTTACAGAATCCAGAAGCCGATCTACTCCCTGATTTGAATGAAATTCAGCAGGTATCTAAGATTATTGCATTTAAAGTGGCCAAAGCAGCAATGGAAGCGGGGGTTGCACCGCTCATCTCTGATGAGTTGTTGACTCAAGCCATCGAAGCTAATTTCTGGAAGCCGAACTACCGTGATTATAAGCGTGTCACCTTCTAATTTTCATGAAAGTCGTTTTAGTCGCTGAGTGAATATCGGAGAGTTAACCGAGTTATGTAAGTAGCTCGGTTTTTTACATAAAGAGTCATTCGTTTAGCTGCTGATTGAACTGGAAATGGGTGTGGTTTTCTAAATAGCACGATATATAAATTGCAGGAAAATGAGGGATTAAAATGAGGGATTAAAATGCAGAAGTTTAAAGCAGATAAATCACGCTATCTTTAAGTATTTCAATCCATACTATTATTTTAATGCGATTAAAAAATGCACATAATCGGGTTTATTACAAATCAAATTGTTAAGTTATTTGGCAAACATGTTATAAAGTGTAAAATTGGACACGGTATTGCGAGATTGCGTTTTTGAAACAGATTCTCTTGGCACTTAAATTAAATCTTCGTAAACTGATCCTGATTTCAACCATTGTTAGTGTTTCGTGCTTATTTATTGTTTCTATATTTATTCTTAATTATGTGATTAAAGAGCAGCTCATTCAGAACTCGCTTTCAGTCAATGCCAAATATGCGTCAAAGGTTGCCACCAGTGCAGATCAGCATTTCGGTGATATGCTGAATGAGCTAAAGTATAGTGCTGACCTGTTAGGACAGGATTTTTCTAATCATCAATTAACACAAGAAGAAGTAAGACGGATTAAAAACCAATCAAATAAATTTAATAGTGTATTAATTGTTGATCAGCAAACAAGAATCGTCTCTTTTGAACCACAAAGTTTAAATCTGAATACCCAGATTTTATATAAAACAGTGGGAATTACTGAATCCTTAAAGCATAAAACGACTTATATTTCTTCGCCTTATTGGTCGGTTAAACATAATCTTGTTGTACTCCTGTCTCAACCTATTTATGACCAGAATAAAAATTATCGCGGCATGATCGGGGGCACGATTTATTTGCAAAAGAATAATCTAATTCAGAAAATGCTTTCAACGGAGTATGACTTTAAAAAAAGTTATATGTATGTCATTGATCAGGATAATCGCATTATTTTTCATCCTGATCATTCCAGAATTGGCGAAAAAATTATCAATAATAATGGTCTGGACTATATGGTGCGTACACGGATGGGAAGTGTCCCGTTAATCAATAGTCGTGGTGTCGAAAATTTGGCAGGTTTTGCATACATTCCGAGTGTGAACTGGATCGTTGTATCCCAGCAACCGACAGAAGAGTTGTTAAAGCAGGCCAATGCTATTCTTTTCAAAGTCTCCATTATCATTTTTATCTTTTATTTTTTTATATTTTTTATCGTCTGGAGAATGTCGCGCTTTATTTCTTCACCTTTAAATAGCTTGGCCAAAATGGCCAGCATGCTCAATCAGCCAGACATTCAAGATAAAATCAAACAAGTTGATCCTTGGTATTTTGAAGTATTAAAGTTTAGAACGTCTTTGCTCCTCAGTTCACAAGCGTTCAGTGAGAAGATTACTGAATTGCGTGAACATGTGAATACCGATCCACTGACGGGGTTATATAATCGACGGGGTATGCAAATCTTCTTAAAAGAACTGGTGAGTTTAGGCAGAAGTTTCGCTGTTCTGGCGATTGATATCGATTTTTTTAAGAATGTGAATGATAGCTATGGTCATGATCAAGGGGATACCGTTTTAAAAACCCTTGCCCATTTCATGAAAAATAATTTCAGGGACGAAGACATTTGTTGTCGGATAGGAGGGGAAGAGTTTATTGTATTAATGATGACTTCCGATTCCAAGGTTGCCTACAATGCTGCCGAACGTTTAAGAAAGACGATCGAATCAAGCAACATCAACGCTATCGGACCAGTTACGATATCTGTTGGAATGGCATTTTGGCCTAAAAACTCAGACGATGTGACTGAAGTTTTTAAAATGGCAGATAATAAACTTTATCAAGCTAAAAATAGCGGACGTAACTGTATTCGTTATTAAATAGTGGAACTCTATTTTTCATAATAATTCTACCTGTTTATAATTAAGCTTGAGTTCTGCAAGGCAAGCCGGTTTAGCAAAATAGTAGCCTTGAAAATAGTCACATTCATATTTTCTGAGGAACTGAGCCTGAGCTGGATTTTCTATGCCTTCAGCAACCACATTTAATCCCAGTTGATGGGCCATGACAATAATGGCTGCAACAATAGCGCCATCTTTTTCATTTTCAGGCAAATGTTCAATAAAACTGCGATCAAGTTTTATCTCATCAATCGGTAAAGTCCGTAGATAGCTCAGACTGGAGTAGCCTGTTCCAAAGTCATCTACAGACACCTTGACACCTAACTCACGCACAGCTTTTAAAATTTCTGAAGAACGATCAGCACCTGCAATTAACATGGTTTCAGTGACTTCAATTTTTAACAACTCGGGTGGCAATTGTGTATCTGCAAGTGTTTTTTGCAAGTCATGCAGAAAGCCTGTACGTCTAAATTGCAAGGGAGAAAGATTGACTGCGACACTGAGGGCAGCAGCATGTTTCTTATTCCATTCTACAATATCCTGACAAGCTTGTTGTAAAACCCACTGGCCAATCACTACAATTTGACCAGTTCTTTCAGCAAACGGGATAAAGTCTGCGGGAGAGATCAAACCTCTTTGTGGATGCTGCCAACGGATTAAGGCTTCTACACTTTTTAACTGGCCTGAGTGAGCATCAATAACCGGTTGATAAACTAGCTTAAACTGTTTTTCTTCGAGGGCGAGCATTAATTCGTGGCGCATAAGCACGTAATCAATTTTGGGGGTACGGGTTGCATTAAAAGCATACCAATGCCAGGTATTTCCACCTTCTTTTTTTGCTTCACTCATGGCATGTATTGCATGATGGAGCAATTGTTTAGACTTCTCTATCTGAGGGTCATTATCTGCAATGCCGATACTGGCACTAATATGGATTTTATGATGATCAATATCAAATGGAACGGATAAACTTTTTAATATTTGTTCTGCAATAACAGCGACTTCTTTTAAGTCATGACATTTATTCAGAAGTATGGCAAATTCATCTCCTGAAAAATGAGACACCACATCCTCTTCTTGAATGACCTGACGCAGGCGATTTGCTACTGCACTAAGGAGTTGATCACCAATGACGTGCCCCAAGCTTTGATTTAAAGGTTGGAAGTCATCTAAATTTATATACATGACAACCAAGGATTGATGACTGGCATGTTGTATGCAGAATGCTACATCCAATGTTTCTTCAAAGGTATGATGGTTAATTAATCCCGTTAAACTGTCATGGGTTTGCTGACGGGCGATATATTCACTATTTGCCCGTTGTTGAGTGACATCTTGCTGAATTCCAATAAAATGTGTACAAACATTCTTGTCATCAAAAACCGGTCCTAATATCAGTTGGTTCCAGAACCAGCTACCATCTTTGCGATAGTTCTTTAAGGTGACCTGAATTTCCTGTTGTTCTTTAATCGCACTGCGTATTTGATTCACCGTCTCAGCATCTGTATCAGGACCTTGCAGAAAATTACAATTATGACCGATCGCTTCTTCTTTCGTATAACCAGTCAGGTTTTCAAAAGCAGGATTAACATATTCAATAGCTTGGTTCTGGGTCGCTTTGGTCAACACGATGCCATGAGGATTAGCATCGACACTACGTTTAAGCAGACGCAGCATTTCTTCGGTTTCACGCCGATAGGTAATATCACGAGCGATACCGAATACACCAACTACCTGTTGAGCTTGTTTAATCGGTAAATAAGTGAGGTCTAACCAGTAACATTCTCCTAAGGCATTCATCGCTTGGATTTCCAGGTGCTGACCATTGCCGTTCACCGCTTGTTCAAAAGCAGTTTCAGCTATAGCCTGAGATCCAGTACAAATAAATTTCGAGAAATGTAAGCCCAGCATCTGTTCATGACTAGATTTAGTGATGTCTTTAGAGGCAAGATTAACATCAATAATACTGCCTTCAAGATCATGTTCAAAAATTGCATCCGGATGGTAATTAAAGAAAGATCGATATTTATCATTAAGATTCAGGCCTTTTTGTCGCTCTGCATGAAGATCCATGCTTAAGGCCACTAAAGATGCTGCATGACGAATTAATTTAATATGAGTAGAGGTTGGACATTTAGGAGAACGATAATATGTGCCAAAGGTACCATAGAGTTTTCCTTGCGCATTAATAATAGGAGTAGACCAACATGCATTTAGATTTTCTTCTTGAATCAGGGCCTTGAAATATTCCCAGTTCTTATCAAGCGCTAAATTTTCACAGATAATGAGTTTTCGATGAAAAGCTGCTGCCCCACATGAACCCACATTTGCGCCTATCTTTAGATCGGTGATCGCTTCTTTATATCGATTAGAAAAATGCTTTGTACCACTGATCATATTTAAAGTTTGTTCAGTTTCTGAGTACAACATAATGGATACCATTGAATCTGGTATCCGAGCTTCTAACCATTCACTGACAGTCTGAAAGATAAGTGCTAAGTCGGCATGCTGCCCAATTAAATTAAAGATAGATTGAGTATCTAAATAACTCGCTGTTTGACTCATATCACATCCCATTCTTGAGTTGTATTGCGCATTTTTGATAGATTCTCAACTAAAATTCTTTAAATTAGATCTTAGTATTGATTACTAATCTCACTTAAATAATATAACAAAAATGTGATAATCCTCACATATAATTATTTGCCAGTTTTAGAGATATCAGACTTAAAATTAGACAACTTGCATAAATCATATAATAGCCCCGATTAAAATGAATACTCTCCATTAATAATATATTCATAGCACTAGGGTCAATGAGGGTTCTATAATCCGAATCCTGTTTAAACCAATGATTTTATTACTTAAATGCTTGGTTTTTTCGATGGCCTAATGGGTAAGCACATAAAAAAGATGCATAAATTCCAGCTAAATATCCTTCAATGCTTCTCGTTTTACTGGTGACCAAATTATATTTCCCTTTTAATAAGCTGAATACAGTTGCTATTTTATTACGTTACTTTAAGTGATATTCATTTGATCTAGAGAGTTGAAGAGATTCCATATTCTTTCGGTGATATGTGATTAAATCAGTACTTTGTGCTTTTAATCCTTCTACCCACTGTTCAACCATTTTAGTATCTGCTGTATGCCCATTCGATAAAGCTGTACTGCCCATGTCTCCCGATTGGTTCATGATTAAATGCAGCTTGCAGCCAAAAAACTATTCTATTGAGCTTTTGCCGCGGGTTGCAATCGCTGCTAGAGATTGATACCGTTGAATCCGCTGATTTTTACATACAGGTAGCGTAGTTGAATCTGTCCATAAAAAATGATTGCTTGGGCAATCTTTCATCAAAGCAATGCGTAAGGTATGCAATGCCAATTGATATATTCTGATAAGATAAATCATCTGCTGGTAACACAGTAAATATCTAAACAGTTGACTGTGATTCTGTTTTGATGAAAAGAATAATGCTTTGAAATTGTTGAAATGTGAGCATTTTTACCAAATAGCGATGAACACAATTTCTGAAATTTTCAATTAAGAAGACCGCATTCTCAAATGCTTGTTGCTATGTTTTAAAAAATTCCCACTAGCTT
The DNA here is from genome assembly GCF_013004295.1 of Acinetobacter sp. ANC 5414. Lineage (NCBI taxonomy): Bacteria > Pseudomonadati > Pseudomonadota > Gammaproteobacteria > Moraxellales > Moraxellaceae > Acinetobacter > Acinetobacter sp. ANC 5414. The sequence goes on along the minus strand of NZ_JABERM010000030.1, from coordinate 66,077 downwards.
GCTTCGAATTTTTAAAAAAAGTCATCAAGCATGCAGAAGAAATATATAAAATCGAACATAGTGGCTGAAGGAATAGGTGGTGTGGTAACCCCCTAAGAGTTTCCAGTCCTTTTTTTCAAGCTAATTTCTTATCCGCGATTCAGGTTGTTTTAAGTTCTGTATTAGCAATATATTCAATAGCAGCATGCAGAATTAGAACAGCAAAAAAATGGAATCAGCTAAGTAGAATTGCACAAAAAAAGTAATCCAATAAGGAAACTTAAGTCCTATATTGACCTTGAAAATGTCGATCTAGGACATTTTTCTACTTGGGAATAACAAAAAAAACTGCGGATCTTGTATCCACGTTTCATATGATTTATACGATGGAAAGTGTAGTGAATTGAGCAAGAAAAGCGTAACCCTCTAATTCTTTATTTACTTCTTTGCTCTTGTTTTTCTAACAAAGAATTAGAGAGTTAAATTTCTGCTGCCCTTCTCTATTTATATTTGTTTATTGTTATTCTGAGACTGATTAAATCACTTATTGACTAAGGTTTCATCACAAAAACTCAAAATATGATCACTAACTTGTAAGTTAATGTGACTAAAATCACATATTATTTAAACTTACAAATCATCAAGCGGACTTGGACTGCCATAGTCATTAACAGTTCATTATTTTTAGCTTGACACTTTTTTATGGTACGTATAAATCTAAGACTTACTTTAATCAGACTTAATTTGAAACTCTACGGCTTCCGAGAGCTCGATTTTAATATTTTAGCTGCTATAGCTTATTGTGGGGTAATTCAAAGTGACAGCGTATCTTTTTATATAAAAGCAAATTTTTTCGTTAAAAATATACCCGCAATAAAAAAGCCTACCAACATTCACATGCGGTAAGCGTTTGCCGTAATAAGTTCGGCTAGAGAGGGTTAGAGGAATATCCTAATTTGGTTTGGCCACATTTTCGGCACACTTTAATCACATTACCTTTATCATCCTGTTCATACTCATAAGCATGTAAACAGAACAACTCTTTTAAAAATGAAAGCATTGAATTCTCCCTTTAATCCTAGCGAATTTAAAGGAATTAGCGCTTTATTAAATAAGCGACTAACGTACTAGTTCAATGAGAAGAATAGTGATGTTCAGGTGAATTTTTTGTGAAACTCAAGGGAAAAATGTATGTAGAGATTGCCTAAAAACAAATTGGTTTTTTAAGATCTCGATTTTATTTAATTTTTCACAGTTTGTTCACATGCCTTTAGTGTATTTTTGAATTATTGAATACCTAACAGGTCATAAAATGAAAAGCTTGCTCAAACCTCTTTTAGCTACTGGCTTAATGGCATTCGCTGGTCTAGGTTTTTCTTTAACTGTTCAAGCAGAATCGATAAAACCCGAAGCAGTAGAAAGTATTGATGTTCAGCAATATGCGGGAAAATGGTATGAAATTGCGCACTTACCTATGTATTTCCAGCGCAACTGTGTCAGTCATACCACTGCCGATTACACTGTGAATTCAGATCATAGCATTGGTGTCTTAAATAGCTGTCATACTGAAACAGGCAAAATTATCGCTTCACAAGGGGTAGCTTATCCTCAAAATAAGGGAATGAGTAAACTCAAGGTGAGTTTTCTTCCAGCCGGTTTGAGATGGTTGCCGTTCACTAAAGGTGATTATTGGGTGTTAAGAGTGGATCCTGAGTATCAGGTTGCCCTTGTCGGTGGACCGACGCATAAATACTTGTGGATTTTATCTAAAAATCCTCATTTAGATGAAGCGACTTATCAATCTTATTTAGAAACAGCACGTCAGTATGGCTACGATCTGTCAAATTTAATCAAAACACCACAACAGTAAGAGGTCGCTTCATACTGAGGTAATCTTGGTTGCCTCAGTATGAAATAGGACATAAGCTTCACATAAATTTCATATCGCATTTCCTAGAATGAAAAGTATAAATAAATATTCAATATCCGGAAGAAACAATGTTTAAATTTTTTCTACGCTGGATCGATAGCTGGTCGGGTGATGCGAATACTCCAACAGTGCAACCCATCAGGCATGCTAAAGACATCCAAATTCAATGGGTGCGAATATTGCCCTTTATTTTATTGCATCTTGCATGTCTGGCAGTATTTTGGGTCGGTGTGTCGTGGTTTGCAGTGCTGTTTATGCTGTTTTTTTATCTGCTCCGGATGTTTGCAATTACCGCATTTTTTCACCGTTATTTATCACATAAAACCTTTCAGACCTCTCGGCTTGTTCAGTTTATTTTTATCTTGATTGGCACGATGAGTGCTCAGCGCGGTCCTTTGTGGTGGGCGGCCCATCATCGTTATCATCATCGTTTTACTGATACCGAGCAGGATCCGCATTCATCTACCCATGGTTTTTGGTATAGCCACGTTGGATGGTTTCTGAATGAGCAAAATTTTAGTACCCGTAGAGCAGTGATTAAAGATTGGCTTAAGTATCCTGAATTGATCTGGTTAGATCGTTTCAGTCTTCCGGTGGTCTTAGCAACAGCAGTTGGAATCTATGTTTTAGGGGAATGGCTCGCTGTCGCATATCCAGTATTGGCGACTACTGGGCCACAGCTTTTGGTCTGGGGCTTTGTAATTTCAACCGTATTATTGATTCATGCCACCTTGTGTATCAATTCCTTGGCACACCTATACGGTTCACGGGATTTTGAAACCCAAGATAATAGTCGTAACAATCTATTCCTTTCGATTATTACCTTGGGTGAGGGTTGGCACAACAACCATCATTATTATGCAGGCAGTACTCGTCAGGGTTTTTATTGGTGGCAAATTGATGTGACTTATTACCTGCTGAAAATCATGTCATGGTTTGGGTTAGTTTGGGGACTAAAACCAATTCCTGAGCGAGTGTATACCGCAAGCATCAGGACAGCACCAAAAATCAAAATCAGTTCAAATAAAGTTGAACATGGGGAAGGTTCATGAAAATTGCCATTGTTGGGTCCGGTATTTCAGGTTTGTATGCTGCATGGAAGCTTTCGGGACAGCATCAAGTTACTGTATTTGAAAAAAATATATATTTTGGTGGTCATACTGACACTCATCAGTTTCAGATCGAGGGGCAGCAAGTTGCAGTAGATAGTGGGTTTATTGTATTTAATGATTTTAATTATCCCTTATTCAGTGAAATGCTGGCTCAACTGAGAGTGGAAGCGCAAAGCAGTGACATGGGGTTTTCAGTCAACAATCTAGTCACTGGGCTACAATATAATCCGTCGCAGAAATGGTCTTTATTGACGCGTCCACAAAACTTTTTCAATAAAAAATTTCGCCTTATGCTTTCTGATTTGCTACGTTTTTATAGTGATAATAAAGATCTATCTGTGGCGGATTATGATCCTGAACTCAGTATTGAAGCTTATCTGAATCAAAATGACTACTCGGAAGAATTTCGTCAAGAACACCTCTATCCGATGTGTGGTGCCTTATGGTCTAGTCCGGTCGATCAGATCGGTAAAATTCCGTATAAGTTTGTAATCAGTTTTTTTCAGCATCACCGAATGTTGCAGCTAAAAGAACGTCCACAATGGCAAACGGTCAAAGGTGGCTCAGCAACCTATATCCGTGCGATTCAACAGCAATGCCCATCGATTCAGTGGAAAAATCTAGCGGTAGATGGGGTTACCCGGCATGCGAATCAGGTGTTGATTAATACTGCGGAAGGACTGCAAACCTTTGACTGGGTTATTTTTGCCAGTCATGCCGATGACAGCCTAAAACTGCTTAAAGATCCGACTGCCTTAGAGTTAGATGTACTGAAAAATTTCAGTTATCAGGACAATCACATGGTAGTGCACCATGATGAATCCATCATGCCCAAACGACGTTCACAGTGGGCTAGTTGGCATGTCCATGTCACAACTGATCAGAGCACATTAACACCGTCTGAATCAGGCATCCATTATGGCTTTAGCTACTGGATGAATAAGCTGCAAAATTTGCCCTGCAAGACTCAGATTTTCTCGACCTTAAACCCTAATATGCCGATAAACCCAAGTCAAATCCTGATAGAACGGCATTACCGTCATCCGGTTTTTGATGAAAAATCCATTAAAGCACAATCGCGCTGGCAGGAGATTCAGGGACAGAATCGCAGTTCATTTTGTGGAGCCTACTGGGGCTGGGGATTCCATGAGGATGGAGCCCGCAGTGCAGCCCGTGTGGTTGAACAATTGGCTCATTTAGCATGATTCGCCATGGAGCTCACAGATGTTAAATACCTCGCTTGCCATTGCAGACGCAAAAATTCGTCACAGACGCTATGCGCCAAAAGCACACGCTTTTGAGTCGAATTTAAGCTACTTATGGTTTGACCCCGACCAACTCGAGGCAATTACTGAAAAATCATGGCTTTGGTCATCTCGGCATTGGAATATTTTGACCTTATATCCGCGTGATTTTCTTACAGCTTATCAGGGGACTCTGCGTCAAAAAGCACAAAAAGCGCTGCTGCAATATGCGAATACCTTATTGTTGCCCAGCTGGCAGATCCGTATTTTAGCCTTACCCCGTTGTCTGGGGTTTCGCTTCAATTCGGTGGTGTTTTATTTCATTTTGGATCAAGAGCATCAACCGCTGTTTATTCTAAGCGAGATTACCAACACGCCGTGGAATGAACGTCAGGTGTATGTGCATGACTGTCGCGATCAGGTTCAGGTACATGGTGATTTTCAGGGCTATGAATTTGATTTTGGAAAATCCTTTCATGTATCGCCCTTTATGCCGATGGATATTGATTACCGTTGGCGATTTAATTTTTCTGATCGACTTAATGTGATTCATATGCAGTTGTTGCAACAGCATCAACTGATCTTCGATGCCACCATGCGCTTTCGTTTAAATAGCATCACATTTCCTTCACAACTGCATCGTTATGCTCTCATGCATAGTATTGAACCTTTCAAAATGGTGGTTTCCATCTATGTTCAAGCTTTGAAGTTATGGTGGAAAAAAGTTCCATTTCATCGGCACCCTAAGAAAGAAAAGGACCAATAAGTCATGCTGAAAACTTTTATTTACGGTGAACAGGATACATTGCCCTGGGTGTTAAGACGCGTACTTAAATTGCGTCATGGCCAGATCCATTTTCAAGGAATATGGAATGGTACAGTAGGTGAGCCTTCTGATTTAAATGTCGACCTTTATGTGCATAATGCCGAATTAATCGAACTCATTGTCAAAAATGGTGTTTTAGGTGCAGCTGAAGCTTATATTCGGGGCTATTGGAGTAGTGATGACTTAGTTCAGTTGATTCAACTGTTGGCCCGTAACCGTGATGTACTGGATAAAATCAATCAGAATTTTATTGTACAGGCCAGTCAGCTCGCGCTAAAAAGCTGGTACAAGACCCGCCAAAACACGCTGAAAGGCAGCCGTAAAAATATTGCAGAGCACTACGACCTCAGCAATGACTTTTTTAAACTGTTCCTCGATTCTTCCATGATGTACTCCAGTGCGGTGTTTAAAGATACGCACATCAGTCTGGAACAGGCCTCTGATGATAAAAAAGAGCTGATTTGTCAGAAATTACAGTTAAAACCGCTCGATCATCTGGTCGAGATTGGCAGTGGCTGGGGTGGTTTTGCCATTTATGCGGCACAACATTACGGCTGTCAGGTCACCACCATTACCATTTCCCAAGCCCAGTATGATGAAGCGGTTAAACGTATTGAGGCTGCCGGTTTAAGTCACCGTATTGATGTACAGCTCAAGGATTATCGTCTGCTGCAAGGCAAGTTCGATAAACTGGTCTCGATTGAAATGATTGAAGCTGTCGGGGAGCAATATCTGCCGACCTATTTTGAAAAATGCAGAGCCTTGCTTAAGCCGCATGGTCTGGCACTGATTCAGGCCATTACCATTGAAGATGCACGCTATAAAAAAGCACTGCATACCGTGGATTATATTAAACGCTATATTTTTCCGGGCAGTTTTATTCCCTGCATCAGTGTTTTAACGCAAAGTGCTTCTGAACAGAAATTACGTTTGAAACAGCTGGATGATATTGGTCAAAGCTATGCTCAGACCTTGCATCACTGGCGTGAGCGGTTTTTAGCGGCTCAGGATCAGGTGAAGGCACTGGGTTTTGATGACCACTTTATTCGGATGTGGGATTTCTATTTGTGTTATTGCGAAGGTGGCTTTAAAGAAGGCGTCATTAGTGACGTGCATATGCTGTTTGAAGCCAGTCCATATTAAGTCCGATTAACCCCACAGATGAAGGAGACAAGATGATGTTAGGAAATCTTTTCCTGCTGAATGTATTCATCATGCTGTGCTGCTGGCTACTAACGCTGTTCAATCGCCGTGCTGGTATTGTCGATGTGGCTTGGGCTTTTTGTATCACATTGAATCTGTTGTTAAGTGCAGTATTGATTGAAACTGCACCTGACTGGCTTCGTGTCTTTATTGGTGTATTGAGTGGCTGCTGGTTCCTGCGTCTTTTTTGGCATTTGCTGCGGCGTTATCAGTCAGAACAGCAAGAAGACCGCCGTTATGCCAATATGCGACGCGCCATGGGGAAATTTCAACACCTCGGGTTTTTGGCTTTTTTCATCTTTCAGGCGGGTTTAGCGATTCTTTTTTTCCTGCCGATGTGGATGCTGTTAAATACACCTGCAGAACAGTGGGCAAGTGGGAGCATGATTTGGCTGCTTGTCTCTGCATTGATTATGGTCATCGCATTGACGGGTGAAACACTGGCTGATCAGCAATTGTATAGATTTAAACTTAATCCTGAGAATCATGGCAAAACCATGGACCAAGGTTTGTGGAGATATTCACGCCATCCCAATTATTTCTTTGAATGGTTGCATTGGTTTGCTTATCCCATCTTAGGTTTGGCTGTGGGTCTATATGTGTTATGGATTTATCCCGTGCTGATGTGGCTGTTTTTATATTACATCACCGGCATTCCGTTTAACGAGCAACAAGCCCTGAAAAACCGGGGACAGAATTATCGCGATTATCAACAACGAACATCAATGTTTATTTTGTGGAAACCCAAAAAGTAGGTAGGCACATGGATTTTATCATTCATAAATCATTAAAATTAGTTGAAAGTGGGCTGATTCCAGATCAGGCGATTCGTGCTGCTATCCGGGCACTGAGTAAAAAAAGACTGATTCAGGAAGGGCGTTATGATCCTGAACAGGCGGCTCAGCGTTATATGGACGTGCTGAATATGCTGAAAAGCAGTGAAATTGCCGTCGCCACAGACAAAGCCAACGAACAGCATTATGAATTACCGACCGAGTTTTTTCAGGCGGTGCTGGGCAAGCGATTGAAATACAGTGCCTGCTATTTTCCCAATGAAAAAACAACGCTGGATGAAGCCGAAGAAAATGCCCTACAGCTTTATGCAGAGCGCGCACAATTAAAAGATGGTCAGCACATACTTGAGTTAGGTTGTGGTTGGGGATCTTTAACGCTGTGGATGGCAGAGCATTATCCAAATGCCAAAATTACGGCCGTGTCCAATTCTGCGACGCAGCGCCAGCATATTCAGGCTCAGGCACAGGCGCGTGGTTTTAGCAATCTAAAGGTCATCACCTGTGATGTGAATGTACTGGAACTGGAGTCTGCCTCTTTCGACCGGGTGGTTTCGGTGGAAATGTTCGAGCATGTGCGCAATTATCAGCGCCTGTTTGAAAAAATTCAGGGCTGGTTAAAAGCTGATGGTTTACTATGGTGTCATATCTTCTGCCACCGTTTTTTACATTATCCCTTTGAAATCCAGTCCGAATATGACTGGATGTCGAAGTATTTCTTTACCGGCGGTCTTATGCCTTCGGCCTCCACCTTCCTGCATTTTCAGCAGCATTTGGAGCTCAGCCAACATTGGCAGTGGTCAGGCACACATTATGAGAAAACAGCAAATGCATGGCTGGACAATATGGATCGCCAGCAGGCTGAACTGAAGCCTTTATTTCAGCAGGTCTATGGCAAAGATGCAGCTGCCTGGTGGCAACGCTGGCGCATTTTCTTTATGGCTTGTGCTGAACTGTTCGGTTTGGAGCAGGGGCAGGAATGGGTGGTTGGTCACTTCCTGTTCAAAAAGAAAAGCGTATAATTTTCTCAGCTTTATCATTGCGGTCAATTTATGTTGAAACCCGGTTCAAAGAGTCCTAGTACCCAATTAAGTAAGGTATTCAACCGTTATTACTGGTTGCAGATTGCACTGATCGCACTATCTGTGGTGATTGGTCTGGCCTGTAGTGCATGGGTCATTAAAGGTTCACTGCTGAAAACGGCACTTGAACAGGAAATGGCCCATTACTGGACCCGGGTAGAACGTAATCCCAAAGCCGACTTGCCCGATACCAAAAACCTGTATGGTTATAGATGGACCACGGAAACTCCGCCAGTCCGCTTTCAGTCCATGCAGCTTGAGGATGGTGTGCATCGTATTTTTATTGATGGCAAGGAGCGCATGACGGTCTATGGCGAGCGCAATGGTCAGCATGTGTTACTGGTGTTTGGGGAAAGCAATGTCAACAAGCTGATCTGGCTGTTTGGTCTGGCTCCGCTGATGTTTAGCTTATTTGTACTGTATAGCTTTTTGCTCTGGTCCAACCGCCGTGCAAAACGTTATTTTTCTCCGATTACACGTCTAGCCAATGCACTGGAGCATATTGACTGGGCGCATCAGAGCAAACAGGTTTCTCCTTTTCTGGGTATTCATACCAATGGCAACATGGAAGCAGAATACCTCAAACAGGCACTGGAAAAATATCATCAGGTTCTGAATGAGTTTATACAACGTGAACGTGAGTTTACTGGGGATGTGAGTCATGAGCTGCGTACCCCACTCACGATTTTAAAGGGTAATGTGCAGCTTTGTCAGGCGCGTTATGGGCATGACAAAGCATTGAGTCGCTTAAACAATACCATTGAAGACATGCAGTTATTGGTGGACACACTACTGGCGATTGCCCGCAATAAAACCAATGATTTGACCCCTGAACAATGTATGTTATCTGAAATTATTGAAGATTTAGTCACAGATTTGAATCCAGTCAGTGACAGTAAAGGTATGCTGATTGAAGTGCAAGATGAGGTCGGAGAACAACCGCGTTTGCTGTATCCTTCAATGACCAAGATGGTGCTGAGCAATATTTTACGTAATGCACTGAACTATTCTCAAGGATCAGAAATTCATATTATTCAGCAAAAAAATAAGATCGTGATTGCAGACAATGGCATTGGCATTAGCTTACCCAATAATGCCAAGGTACAAGCTTTGAATGATTCACAACTCTCTCTCACCGCCAAGGGGCATGGTATTGGCTTACAGCTGGTTCAGAAACTATGCAAACAACTGGGATGGCGAGTGGAGTTATTTGACCGGCAGTATTATCTAAGTACCCATAGTGAGCTCAAACTGACAGATACCACCGGACTGATCGTGGTGGTGTATTTACATTAACCGGTGCTGTCATCTCAACTTTCAAGGGCAACTTTTAAACCGACCCCAGAAACAGTATGAATCAGTTTTTGATCAAAGGGTTTGTCAACAATTTTACGCAGGTTATAAATATGGCTGCGTAAAGCATCACTTTCCGGTTCTTCATCGCCCCAGAGTTCCATCATAATTTCCTGCTTGCTGATGACCTTGGGTGAGTGACGCATGAGAATTTTGAGTAATTTAAACTGAATTGGTGGTAGTTCAAGAGTCTGACCTGCACGACTGACTGTTTGAGTTGAACTGTCTAGGATCAAATCGTGAATCTGTAGTTTACTGTTAGAGACCTCACCTAATGAGCGTTTAATTAGGGCACGAATCCGCATCACCAGTTCATTAAAGTCAAACGGTTTCACCAGATAATCATCGGTTCCGGAGGCAAAGCCTTTCAACTTGTCATCCAGGGTATCGCGCGCTGTAAGCATCAGTACCGGTAAATCCAGATCCTGCTCATTACGCAACCAGTCACATAGGTCATAACCTGAACCATCAGGCAAATTAATGTCTAGCAATAACAGATGATAGTGCTGGTTTTTTAGAAAATGCCGTGCCGCATCCAAAGTACGGGCATGGTCAATGACGTAGCCATGTTCTTCCAGAAATTCACATACCGTTGCGGCCAGTTCAAAGTGATCCTCAACCATGAGGATAAAGTGATTGCTCATAAGTCGATGATTAAACCTTTAATTTAACAATTGCTGCTTTAATTTAGCATTAAAAGGTGTCGCCCCAAACCAAATATTAAAATATTGATTTATTTGGGGATCATTCACTTGCCCCAGTACTTTCTGGTTCAGTAATAAGGTCATTTTTTGTGAGGGATGTTGGTAATGTAGACGATATAAATCGCCTTTTTTGACCGGCTTGTACCATTGGGTAATCTGGTTCAGTGCCATGCTGGGGCTATAGCCTGCAACGTTCTTTTTCAGAAAATGAGTAGCTGCCCGTTTAAATGCCCATTCCGGAATATCATAACTATAGGCAAAATCGAGTTGAATACTTTGAGTGTCCCAGGCTTTTTCACAGTTTTCAGCAAAATAGCTCACCTGTCCCACATTTTTTGTAGTAACGATCAAAGGCGCTGTATTACATTTTTTTAATGTTGCAGCACCCGCTGGTGCACTAACAGCTAGGATAGCCGTAGCCATCAGCGTTAAAGCGATTTTTTGAAGGGTAAAAGCCATCCGTATACTCCTCCGAACACAGGCAGTGAACGATAAAGACCATTTGCAGGGTCCCAAAAATCTTGTTGGAAAATAATCTGATTCGCCTGATTGATTTTAATTTCACTAATACCATAAGAATCCATGGTTTTCGTGCGGCCAAACATCTTGAAATCATAGGCCATTTGCCAGTGAATATAAGCAGAATCCTGATGATGTGTAGCACTGATCAGTTTGACGCTGACATTGCTTACCCGATTATTCATGCCTTGAAAATGTTGGACTAAATCTTTTTTTTGAGAAAATTGAGAGAGGGTATCATTAATAAATAATTGATCAGCATATAAATTACTGGCTTGTTCCACGAAGGCAGGAGTGCCCAAGGTATTAAATGCAGCAACAAAACGAGTGCCGATATCTAAAGCTTGTTGATCGGTTAAATTGATCCCCTGAATGTTATGATTTGCCTGAGTATAGTCACTGCTATAACTTGGAACCGTTTTGCAGGCGGTTAGACTGACGAGCGCCAAGGTCGAGACCAACAGTGTTTTTATAACCTTCATCACAATACTCCTTCCTTTTTACTTAATTTAAAAAAAGAGATGTGAAGGGGACGTGAACAGCTTATATATTTATAGAACTAAAACGTCTCTAAAAACCCTTAAAAAACTGGTTTGAAAACAAGTTGGTTAATCTCCTCTCAGTTCTGATATCTTTTGCCAATAAAATTGATCATATTTTAATCAAAATAAAAATTTATTGTGCTTTATCAATACATCAATGCTTAAAATAATCCCCAATTTCTGCGGATAAGTTTGCGTATACTTTTTAATCTGTCTTATAGGCTTTAACGTACAAAGATTAAGGTACTTTGCCTCTAGGTGATCTGAGCGTTATTTTCTATGATGGAATCAACAGGAACAGGAAGTTCCACACAATAAGAAAAATAGATGAGCACAGGAGTGTAAGGTATGACAGGAGTTATACCGAGCTAACTAATACGAAAAACCCTGACAGGATGTCAGGGTTTTTTTATTTATTAAAATTTTGTTAGACAATATTCAAAGTATTTGTAGATTATCCTGATAAATTTATAAGATACTTAATATCTGAATAAGCAATAAAAATAATTTAATATGTGTTGCTAAAACCAGTTACTTTCAAATAAAATTAAATTCTAAAAAATAATTTCAATTACAACAATAGATTATAGGTTTTTAGCCATGACAAAAAAGTACAATAAGTTTTTTTCTACATCAGAAGATTTTAATCTGGATCATTCCCCATATTACTGGGTCACTCAAGTACATGCTCAATATGTACAGAATATCGATCACGCGTTAAAAAAATATGGTTTAGATAATTCTCGTCGTCGTATTTTACTGGCTTTAAAAGTCAAACCTCAGGCGAGTGTATCTGAGTTATCCGAAATGATAATTTCCAAGATGTCGACCACCACGAAAATTATCTACCGTTTAAAGGATGAAGGGTTGGTGAATACTTATTGTTGTGAAGATGATGCGCGAATTACCCGGGTTGTATTAACCGATAAAGGACAACAAATGGCGCAAAAAATTAACGATCTCAGCCATATCGTTTTAGATCAATCTTTTGAAGGTTTAACACCACTACAAATTGAAAAAATGTTAGAAAGTCTTAAACTTATTTTCAAAAACTTAGCTCATTAACCTCAATTTAATAAAAAAGTACAGTTAAAGGGTTCTGTTGCATTTTTTGTTTTACGGGCATATGAATATTTGATTTCCCCTTCAGGGAAATATTTTCTCTTGTGCCCATTTTAGTACCGAATGACTTTTTAGGGGCACGTATAATTGATTTTGGATATATAAACTAAAAAAGGTGTAGATCTCATCCACCCTACTAGGGCATGTCCTCATTTAATGTACATATTTCACTCTTCTCATCTATTCAATTAAAATATCTTAGATCTCCCTTCTAAAATTAAGTTTTCTAACATGTCACGCAGAATCATAACTGATGAAATTTGGGCACAAATCCAAAATACCATGCAATTTTATGGTTGCTACCGTTCACGTAATAGTAAAACATTATGGAAACTTCGAACAAACCCAAGGCTAGCTATAGATTTTGTAAAGCAACAGTTTATAGCCAATACAATGGGGCATCGTGACTTTTAGGAATTATGGGGAGAGTTTAAGTTCTTAGAACAGCTAATCTTAAAAGCCATAGCTGAATCACAAGTTGAACTTTATAGTATTCAATTGGCCTTACGTTCTTTATCAAAAAAATAAATTATTTTTAAACCAGAAAATGGTACTCATGAAATCGAGGATGCTCTTTTTAAAGAATGGATTATGGATGAAGCATAAATTTTTTAATATTCAGGACTGAGCCTTATACAATACAGAATTCAGTCATTAAAAGCTGCTTAATCAATCGTCTAAATTTTGGGGGATGTCATATTAAATGGACATCATGTTTATGGCCTTAGACACTAAACAAAGTAATACGCTGGTCAGTTTACCTTATCTCCTTACGGGATTGGCAGAAACATTGTCAATGCCATAATCTGAATTGTCAGCAACTCTCTGGCAAAATTCCCTGGCAGCCCTGCATTTAACTGCCTAGCGCAATCCGATAATAAATAATAACAAACCCGCCGCGCAGTTAGCATACAGTAAGTAAAGAAGTGGTTGACTGTGATCATAAAAATAACATCTCAAGCCGGAGGTAAACTAGATGGCTAAGTATAGTGATATCAATAGTTTTAATACCTTAGAAACATTAACCGTCGGTTCAGAACATTATCAGATTTTCAACCTGTCCAAATTGCAAGTGCAGTTAGGTGACCTGTCCCGGCTACCAAAATCTTTAAAAGTCTTGCTGGAAAATTTACTACGTTTTGAAGATCAGCTCACGGTGAAAACCGAGCATATTCATGCATTGGCAGAGTGGCTAAACAACCGAACCTCAGAACAGGAAATCCAGTATCGTCCGGCACGGGTACTGATGCAGGATTTTACCGGTGTTCCCGCCGTGGTTGATCTTGCCGCGATGCGTGCAGCAGTGGCTAAAGCCGGTGGTGATCCGGAAAAAATTAATCCGTTGTCACCGGTGGATTTAGTCATCGATCACTCGGTGATGGTCGATTACTTTGCCAGCCCGCAAGCTTTTGAGCAGAATGTCGCAATTGAGATGCAACGCAATGGCGAGCGCTACCAGTTTCTGCGTTGGGGGCAGGCGGCGCTCAATCAGTTTCGCGTGGTGCCGCCAGGAACCGGGATTTGCCACCAAGTCAATCTGGAATATCTGGCACAAGTGGTCTGGAGCAATGAGGTCGATGGGCAGCGCTTTGCCTTTCCTGATACATTAGTCGGTACCGATTCACATACCACCATGATCAATGGCTTAGGCGTGTTAGGTTGGGGAGTAGGTGGCATCGAAGCGGAAGCAGCCATGCTGGGCCAACCGATCTCCATGCTGATTCCGGAAGTGATCGGCTTTAAGCTTACCGGGAAACTCAAAGAAGGTATTACAGCAACTGATCTGGTGCTGACCATTACCCAGATGCTGCGCCAAAAAGGCGTAGTTGGAAAATTTGTCGAATTTTATGGCGATGGCCTGGCCGATTTACCCTTGGCTGACCGTGCCACTATTGCCAATATGGCACCCGAATATGGCGCTACCTGTGGCTTTTTTCCGGTTGATGAGGTGACGCTTTCCTATTTACGTTTAACAGGACGTCAGCCTGAAAGAATTGCCTTGGTAGAGGCCTATAGCAAGTTGCAAGGATTGTGGCGCAATTCGGGGGATGAACCCGTCTTTACCGATACTCTGGCTTTAGATATGTCGATGGTAGAAGCCAGTCTGGCGGGTCCGAAACGTCCGCAGGATCGTGTGCTATTGTCGCAAGTGCCAAAAACCTTTGATGCCTTCATGGATCTGACCTTGAAACCGGTCAAAGAAGAAAAAGAGCGTCTGGAAAATGAAGGGGGAGGAGGCACAGCTGTTGAAGCGAAACAGGCCAACCTGCCACATGAAAATGCTTTTTGTATGATTGAGGGTAAAAAATATCCGTTGCAGCATGGTGATGTGGTGATTTCAGCCATTACCTCCTGTACCAACACCTCGAATCCCAGTGTCATGTTGGCAGCAGGGCTATTGGCCAAAAAAGCACTCGAAAAAGGTTTGCAGCGGAAACCTTGGGTGAAAAGTTCACTGGCTCCAGGTTCCAAAGTGGTCAGCGATTATCTTAATGCTGCAGGGTTGACGCCTTATTTGAATCAACTGGGTTATAACCTGGTGGGTTATGGTTGTACCACCTGTATTGGTAATTCGGGACCTTTGCCTGAAGCGATTGAAGAAGCTGTGCAATGTTTCGATTTGAATGTAGCCTCAGTGCTTTCTGGAAACCGTAACTTTGAAGGACGGGTGCATCCTTTGGTGAAAACCAATTGGTTAGCATCTCCACCCTTGGTGGTTGCCTATGGTTTGGTCGGGAATATTCGAACTGATCTCACTGCTGAGCCGATAGGTGAAGGCTTTGATGGCCAAGCGGTTTATTTAAAAGATATCTGGCCGACACAGGTTGAAATCGATGCCGCACTGCAGAACGTGAATACCGAGATGTTTCATAAAGAATATGCGGAAGTGTTTGAAGGCGATGCCAAGTGGAAAGCGATCCAGATTCCACAAAGTCAAACCTATGCTTGGGATGAACAATCGACCTATATCCGACATCCACCCTTTTTTGCAGAAATTGATCAGCCGGTGCGACCAATTCAGCAGATCAAACAGGCACGGATTTTGGCTGTATTGGGCGATTCAGTCACGACGGACCATATTTCCCCTGCAGGCAATATCAAAAAAGATAGTCCTGCCGGACGATATTTGCAGCAACAGGGGGTTGATGCAAAAGACTTTAACTCTTATGGATCCCGCCGTGGCAACCATGAGGTTATGATGCGAGGCACCTTTGCCAATATCCGCATCAAAAACGAAATGCTGTGTGGGGAGGAAGGTGGTAATACTCTGCATATTCCAAGTGCAGAAAAACTCTCGATTTATGATGCGGCGATGCGCTATCAGGCAGAACAAACCCCGCTAGTGATTATTGCCGGGAAAGAATATGGCACTGGTTCTTCACGTGACTGGGCGGCCAAAGGCACCAACCTATTGGGGGTAAAAGCGGTGATTGCTGAAAGTTTTGAGCGGATTCACCGTTCCAATCTGGTCGGCATGGGGGTGTTACCTTTACAGTTTGTGGAGGGTCAGAACCGGCAGATCTTGAACCTGACCGGACATGAGACTCTATCAATTCTAGGCTTGTCGGATGATATTTATCCACATCAAATGCTGGAAGTAGATGTACAACATACTGATGGTACGTGTAACCATTTTCAAGTGTTGTGTCGAATTGATACCTTGAATGAGGTGGAATACTTTAAGGCCGGTGGTATCTTGCACTATGTCTTGCGCAATTTGCTCGCTTCCTAAATTTGATGATGAAAAAGCCCGACACCTGTCGGGTTTTTTGTGTCTGTAAAGACAAGACGGCTGCGGAGAAAATCAGTAAAATAGTACTAAGTAAACTGCCTATAACTTTCTTGAGTTTCTAGATGCGCTAATTTAACAAGGATTGATTTTGATTAAATCGTATAGCTCGACAGCTCAATCCGTTACGCAACCAATCATAGAAACCTGAAACAGAAACACTCAATTGATAAGCCATGAAACTAATCGGGAACGAAGATTTATAGAACATACTCGCGCTTGGGCATAAGCGTCTAGCAGTAGGAATCCCCTTGCTTTAGCTAGGAGAGGATGTCAACATTGTATTTTGTTGATTTTAAAACAATCATTAGAGAGTTGCTTTATGAGTATTATTTCAGTGCAAGAGCTAGACCAATTAATTAATGAGGCTTTAAAAGAAGATAAAGAGATTAACAAAATATTAATAGGTTACAAGCTATTTTCACACCTGATGAAGGACTCAGAATTTTCTGAAGAAGTGATAAACTCGGCACTGAGTCCAACTCAGAGAAAATATAAGAAATTAAAAATAAAAGTCACCACTGATGAGTACCAATTACACTTTAAATCTAAGTAGCCACTGAACTCCACTTAACTCAGGTAGGCATCCGTTAAAATACATCCGAAAAATTCAGCAACGTGCCATCGAATCAGATTTTAAAATGGTACAGGAAACCATTCTTTTGCTATCAGCTGGAGGGATTAAGGCTGTAACATTGAGATTCGGGTTCTCCGAAGTTCAGTGACACGTTGCTATGGTTCCAAAGAAGGACTACTGATGCGTGTTCTGGATTATATGAATGGCAGAATCCAGCGCGTGGTTTTTGAAGAACTGAACCTGTATGCTCAAGAGGCTATCGGAAATACGGTGCATCTTTTAGCGATTAAAATTGAAAAATATCCTAATCAATTTCTTGCCTATTTCAGGTTGTGGTTTTATCTGTGCGAAGAACATACTCGCGCTGGAGCATAAAGCGTCTAGCAGTAGGAATCATTCTCTTTTAAGGGGGAGGATATTAACAGCTGCATGCTACGTGACATGTTCTACAGTTGGATGTTTGAGCCTGATTTCGACATCGTGAAACGTATCCGTGAATGTGCCGATATTCACCTCAGGCAGATGTTTAGGAATTCCCATATTTATGACCCAACCAACTTTTGGGGGCAATAATTGATGCAGCAGATTTTTTTCAGCCATCGTATACACAGCAGTGTCGTCGCACTGTCAATGCTGGTTTTTTTAGGTGGCTGTCAAAATACAGCACCGTTTACAGCCCCCCAGGTTGCCTTGCCTGCACAATATCCCCTCCAGCAGGGTGGTAAATATCATGTTCTAGCTTGGTCAGATTATGTCAATGACCCGGCATTAATCAAAGTCGCTTATCTTGCCTTGGCGCATAATCATGACTTGAAAATAGCAGCGCTGCGGGTACAAGAAGCACAAGCTGCTTATGGCATTCAGCGTTCAGAATCATGGCCAAGTATCTCCGGCAGTGCAGCTTATGAGCGCAGCCGAGTGCCTGCAGATTTATCCTTTATTGGTCGTGCAGTAACCTCAGATCAATATTCTGTGGGTGTGGGAATGAACCAATGGGAACTGGATCTCTGAGGGCGTATACGCAGTTTGAATGCAGCAGCATTGCAGCAATTTTTCGCAGCTGAATCCAATCAGTTGGCGGTACGCAACAGCATTCTTCAGCAATCAATCCAAAGCTATTTGACTTTGTCTGAATTGGAAAAGCGTATTTATTTTGCAAAACGTTCAGTGCAAAGCTATGAAAGATCTGTACGTATCTTTAAACGACGTTATGAAGTCGGTGCGAGCTCCAAAGTGGAATATATGCAGGCGCAAACCCTGCTCAGCAATGGTCAGGCTTTATTGACCCAGCTGCAAAATAGCCAGGACATGACATCAAACTATTTGCTGCAGCTGATTGGCCAGTCTGTGGAGATTCCAAAGCGGGATTTGGATCAAGTGGTCTTTAAAACGGCTGTGTTGCAGACGGGATTGCCTTCAGATCTATTGCTGAATCGGCCTGATATTCGTGCCGCAGAAGCTCTGCTGCATTCAAGGTACGCAGATATTCATGCTGCACGTGCGGCATTTTTCCCTCGAATTGCACTAACCGGCAGTTTTGGCATAGCGAGCACTGAACTTGATGGCTTATTTAAATCGGGCAATAAGTTATGGTCTTTTGCACCGAGCATCAGTATTCCAATCTTTACCGCGGGGCGTTTAAAAAACAACCTGATTTTGGCGGAAGTACGCCGTGACATTGCCGTTGCTGACTATGAAAAAACCGTACAGAATGCTTTCCGTGAAGTGGCAGATGCTTTAGTACAGCAGCGACATTTAAGCAGGCAATTGCAGATTCAGAATCAGGGTCTGACTGCATTTAGAGAAACAGCACGGTTGGCCCAGTTGCGCTATGATAATGGGGCAGTGGGCTATCTAGATGTGCTTGATGCGCAGCGGAATTTACTGTCTGCAGAACAGCAGTGGATTGAAACCCAGAGTGCTTTAATGCAGTCCTATGTTTCCTTGTATTTTACGCTAGGAGGTGACAGCAGCGTAGCGAAACAGCCTGAACAATACCCTTTGCCTCTTTAGAAGAAACTTAATAAAATTAATGGCCTAACCTTTTGATTTTAAGAAAAAGTGAATAAATTTTTATCCTGATTTTATTAAATATATTGAGTAATCAGATCCATGAATATTAAGAAGTTATCCATTGTCGGGGCAATTGTCATCACCGTTTTAGTCGCTTATTTGATCTGGCAAAACATGTCCAAGTCCGATACAGATGCTTTAGTGAGTGGCAATGGACGGATCGAGGCGACTGAAATCAATATCTCCAGTAAGTTATCTGGCCAACTGGAAGAAATTCTGGTACAGGAAGGAGATTTTGTCGAGCCTGGACAAGTTTTAGCGCGCATTAAAGTCTCTGCTTTGGAAGCACAGTTGCGTGAAGTCCAAGCACAGCAGCGTCAGGCGCAAGATGGAATTGCCACTACAGAAGCGCAAGTCGCAATGCGTATCAGTGAAAAAGCTGCTGCAGAGGCGATGGTACAGCAGCGTGAAACTGAATTGGTCGCTGCAAAAAACCGTTTGGCGCGTACGGAAATTTTGGCTAAAGAAGGTGCTTCCTCTAAACAACAACTGGATGATGAACGTGCAGATGTTAAACGTGTAGCTGCAGTATTGAGTGCAGCAAAAGCGCAAGTGGATAGTGCACAAAGTGCAATTGTAGCAGCACGTAGCCAAGTATCAGGTGCACATTCTCAAGTCGATGCGATTAAAGCAGCGATTGAACGAATTAATTTTGATCTTGATGATGCACAGCTCAAGGCGCCTTTGAAAGCACGTGTGCAGTTTCTGGTCGCGCAGCCGGGTGAAATGATCGCGGCAGGTGGACGGGTGCTGAACCTCATTGATCTGTCCGATGTCTATATGACGTTCTTTCTGCCGGAAACTGTGGCCGGCCGTATCGCGATGGGCACCGAAGTCCGCATTGTGCTGGATGCTGCCAAAAACGTGGTGATTCCTGCCCGGGTGTCTTTTGTTGCAGATACTGCCCAGTTCACACCGAAGACCGTGGAAACAGAAAGTGAACGTCAAAAATTAATGTTCCGTGTCAAAGCGAAAATTGATCCAGCCCTGTTACAAAAGCATATTCAGCAAGTAAAAACAGGTCTTCCAGGCGTAGCGTATATCAAAATTGATGACAACGCTGCTTGGCCAGCTTTCTTAGAGAATCAGGTTAAATCATGACACAACCATCTGTACCGGGACCGATTGTTGCAGAAATTCAGCATGTCAGCCTGAAGTATGGGAAAACTGAAGCCTTAAAGGATATTTCTCTGTCCCTTCCCGCAGCTTGCATGATGGGTTTGATCGGTCCAGATGGGGTGGGAAAATCCAGTCTGCTCGCACTGTTGGCTGGTGCAAAGATGGTACAAGAAGGTACCTTGCTCGTGCTAGGCGGAAATATTGCGGACAGAAAACATCGCAGGAAAGTCTGTCCGCATATTGCCTACATGCCTCAGGGACTAGGTAAAAATCTTTCCAAAACACTTTCCGTTGAAGAAAATTTGCAGTTCGTGGCACGTCTGTTTGGTCATGGTGCGCAAGAGCGCCGTAAACGTATTGATGAATTGACCAAAAGCACAGGACTGTATGACTTCCTGGATCGCCCTGCAGGAAAATTATCCGGGGGAATGAAGCAGAAACTGGGCTTATGTTGTTCCCTGATTCACGACCCGGACTTTCTGATTCTGGATGAACCCACTACAGGGGTTGATCCCTTGGCTCGAGCACAGTTTTGGGAACTGATCAACCACATTCGCACGGTTCGTCCTCACATGAGTGTCATTGTGGCGACCGCCTATATGGACGAGGCGCAGGGCTTTGACTGGCTGGCCATGATGGATGAAGGTAAAATCCTGAAAACGGGAGCGCCTCAAGACCTGCTTGCACTGACAGGAAGTAAAAGCCTGGAAGAGGCATTTATCAAACTTTTACCGGAAGAAAAGAAAAAAGGCTATGAACCGGTAGTAATTCCTGCTTTGCCGGATTATGGCTCAGATGCCTATGCCCTGGAAGCCAAAGACCTGACGGTAAAGTTTGGCGATTTTACTGCAGTAGATCATGTCAATTTTCAGATCAGACGGGGGGAAATATTTGGTTTCCTGGGCTCCAATGGTTGTGGTAAATCGACCACCATGAAGGTCTTGACCGGATTGCTAGAGGCTTCGGAAGGGCAGGCATGGCTGTTTGGACAGCCGGTGCAAGGCAGTGATATTCGCACCCGGCGGCGTGTGGGCTATATGTCCCAGACCTTTTCACTCTATAGTGAACTGACCATTCTCCAGAACCTGGTACTCCACGCCAAATTATTTCATGTACCAGCGGACAAAATTGATGAACGTGTGCAACAGATGCTGCAGCGTTTTGATTTGAGTGCTGTGAAAGATAAATTGCCCGATGATTTGCCCTTAGGAATTCGTCAGCGTCTGTCGCTGGCGGTCGCACTGGTACATAATCCGGAAATTCTGATTCTTGATGAGCCGACCTCAGGGGTGGATCCGATTGCGCGAGATAATTTCTGGCGATATCTGATCAGTTTATCCCGTAATGATGGTGTCACCATCTTTATTTCAACCCATTTTATGAATGAAGCTGTGCGCTGTGATCGTATGTCGATGATGCATGCTGGTCGAGTCCTGGACAGTGCTGCACCGGCACAACTGATGAAAAATCGGCAGGCAGACACGCTAGAAGAAGCTTTTATTGGCTATTTGAAGGATGCTGGCGCAGGCATTCAAAGTGAGCCTGAAGATGTATCAAAGAATATCGTGGTTAATGATGAATCTGAACCCAGTGTAGAAAAATCCAAAAGATTCAGTGTGCAACGCCTCTATAGTTACGCGTGGCGTGAGTCATTAGAGCTGGCACGTGATCCGATTCGTGCCACGATGGCCTTGGTCGGATCGATTATCCTGCTGTTCGTGATGGGCTATGGGATTACCATGGATGTGGATGACCTGACGTTTGCCGTGCTAGATCGTGACCAGACTGGTCTAAGTGAGAACTACACGATGAGCATTGCCGGTTCGCGTTATTTTGTGGAAAAACCAGCATTACAGAGTTATGAAGAAATCGATCAGCGTATGCGTAGCGGTGATATTTCTTTGGCTATTGAGATTCCGCCAAATTTTGCCCGAGATATTGCCCGGGGCGAGGATGTTAAAATCGGGGCGTGGATTGACGGTGCCATGCCACAGCGTGCAGAAACTGTTCAGGGTTATGTGCAAGGCATTCACAGCCACTGGTTGATGCAGCAGGCACTGGAGCAAAGCGGCTATAAAATGTCGAGTCTGGTCAATGTGGAAACCCGCTTCCGTTATAATCCTGACATTAAGAGTCTGCCTGCAATGGCACCCGCCTTATTTCCGCTATTAATTTTACTGATCCCGGCGATGCTGACGGCTTTGTCCGTGGTGCGGGAAAAAGAACTGGGTTCGATTGTCAATCTCTATGTCACGCCGGTCACCCGCAGTGAATTTTTAATCGGCAAACAGATTCCCTACGTGGTGCTGGCCATGCTGAACTATTTCCTGATGTGTCTGATTATTGTGGTGGTATTTGATGTGCCTATCAAGGGTAGTTTCCTGACCCTGACCCTGGCTTCATTGCTGTTTATTATTTTTTCCACCGGTACGGGCTTATTGGCCTCCGCGCTGACCAAGAGTCAGATTGCCTCCATGTTTCTGGTGATGCTTGGTACGCTGATTCCAGTGATGCAATTTGCCGGCATTATTAATCCTGTCTCGTCACTTGAAGGATTTGGTCGCTGGTTTGGCGAGATTTATCCTGCCACGCATATGGTGAATATCAGCCGTGGCGTATTTAACAAAGCTTTAGGTTTTGAAGACTTGCATCAGTCTCTTTGGGTGATGTTGCTGTCTGTCCCGATCATTATGTGTGCGGCAATCCTTGCGCTAAAAAAACAGGAGCCATAGCATGTTCAGGCAAAAACTACAGAATATCTATCAGCTCGGTTGTAAAGAACTCTGGAGTCTATGGCGCGACCCAGTCATGCTGATCCTCATCATCTACACCTTTACGGTCGCAATTTACACTGCAGCGACGGCAATGACCGATAGCCTGAATATGGCACCGATTGCGATGGTCGATGAAGATCGATCGGCCTTATCGGAGCGAATTACCTCGGCCTTTTATCCCCCCTATTTTATTCCTCAAACCACTGAACTGAATAACATGGATGCCGGAATGGATGCCGGTGAATTTACTTTTGCTCTCAGTATCCCCGTCAATTTTCAGGAAGATGTGCTGTCTGGGAAAGATGCTTCCATTCAGGTCAATGTAGATGCCACACGCATGTCTCAGGCGATGACAGGTGCAGGCTATATCCAGCAGATTGTGCAGTCCGAAGTGAATGAATATGTATTGCGCCATCGTGAAGTGAGCAGCTTGCCGGTTGAACTGGAAATGCGTGCCCGTTTTAATCCGCTGCTGGACCAGAAATGGTTCGGTAGTGTGATGGAAATCATCAATAACGTGGCGATGCTGTCGATCATTCTAACCGGTGCAGCTTTGATCCGTGAGCGTGAGCACGGTACGGTGGAACATTTAATGGTAATGCCGGTCACTGTATTTGAAATCATGATGGCAAAAGTCTGGTCCATGAGTCTGGTGGTATTGCTGGCTGCTTTTATGGGTTTAAAACTGGTCGTACAAATGGCCTTGAAGGTGCCGATTGAAGGCAATTTATGGTTATTCTTCTTCGGCGCCTTGTTGACCCTGTTTGCCACCACCTCCATGGGCATTTATATGGCCACTATGTCGAAGTCGATGCCACAGTTCGGTCTGCTGATGATGTTGATCTTAATTCCAATGGAAATGCTTTCAGGAGGAATGACACCACGTGAAAGTATGCCGGAGTTTCTGCAATATCTCATGCTCATTGCACCGACCACGCATTTTGTTGAGTTGGCACAAGCTATTTTATACAGAGGGGCAGGTCTGAATGTGGTTTGGCCTGCATTTCTATGGCTCATTGGAATTGCCCTGGTATTTTTCTATGTGGCCTGGAAACGCTTTAAAGATACGATTCATACCATGACCTAGGTTTTTCCTTGCAGCGGGGCATTGTATTTTTGTGACTGTCTTTTTTTGTTAAGAAAACAATCAGTATGCAGTATGCCAGCTTAATTTGGCATGACTGGGCAGAAAGTAAGTGGGTGAGTGTATCTTATTGATCTGTCCTATCAAGCTCATTTTGCTCGCCACTTAAATCAACTGGGAGCAGATACTTACTGAAAACAAAACTATTAATTTTTTAAAAAATCTCCTATTTAAGCGCTGGGTTGAGCTAAACTAAAAAAATATTATTACACAGTAACGCACTGATATGGAATTCAACGCGTGGTACCAACTTCGTAGATTTGTTTACGATAATTTGCATAATGAAGAATACGAGAGCACCTTGAGTCGCTGCGTAAATATCTTTCTTATCTTATTGATTATTGGTAATACAAGTGCAGTTTTACTTGAATCTATGAATGAGATCTATCAGTCCTATCAATTGTTATTTGATGCCTTTGAATTATTTTCAATCGCTGTGTTTACCCTAGAGTATTTATTACGATTTTGGGCAATTGCTGAAAAAAATCCGTTTGAAAGTGCATGGAAAAATAGATGGTTATGGGTACGAAGCGGTAGTGCGATCATTGACTTGCTGGCAATTCTACCTGCATATATTAACTTCTTTGTGCATATTGATTTACGTTTCCTTCGAATCCTAAGATTATTCAGATTACTCAAATTAACGCGTTATTTTGTATCGTTACAAATTTTATTGCGTGTGATTGAGCGTGAAAAGGGTTCATTTCAAGCAGTTATTTTTATTTTGCTTATTATGATTATAATCACAGCCGCTGGAATGTATGTGGTTGAAAATCAGGCACAGCCAGAAGTATTTAGCTCAATCCCTGCTGCAATGTGGTGGGCTGTGGTTACGCTGACAACGGTCGGTTATGGCGATGTTACGCCAGTCACGCCTATAGGTCGATTCCTTGGCGCTTTGATTACTATTTTAGGCGTGGGTTTAGCCGCACTTCCAGCGGGTATTTTGGCGAATGGTTTGGCAAGTGAACTTAGGCAACGTAAGCACAAGTTAGAATTAAGATTTCGTGAACTTTTAGACGTTGCTGAAATTGATTTAATTGAAGATAAAGAAAAAATTGAACATTTACGTAAAGAAGTGGGGCTTAGCTCAGAGCAAACACAAGATATTTTATTGCAGCTTATTCATGAGCGTAAGGAAGAGGAACTCGAGCAGGAAAAGAACAAATATTTTTTCTGTCCCCATTGTGGGCATAAGTTACCTGATTGAAAAATAAATCAGTTATATTTTACTTTTCATTTTTAAGTTATTAATAATATTAAATATATTTATTTTTGATTGTATTGTTTTCAATTGTGTTTAATTAAGCATCTTTTAAGTTTGGACTCTTATCTTGATCACTGACCTATTTTTATTCGGTGAAATGAGAGTGATAAAATTCAACTTTGATTGTAATTCATCCAATCAAATGCATTATCTGAATTACAATCCGAATCAGCCAAAATATAAAAAACAACTACACATTCAAAAACTTTTAGAACAAAAAAATGATTCATTATTTCCAACAGTCTTGTCCAAGCATTCATCTCTCGGTGTCAGGGTAAAAACCTTGGACCGAAGCAGATCATCGGAACGTATCGCAGTAGAAAACTTTATTCGTGATAAATATCGTGCAGTACATGAGGCCTCAATCTCTGAGTTTTTTCCAACCCTATTTGCAGGCTATGTCGAACAGGAAATGCAGGTTGCTATTGGACTGGAACATTTAAAGAATAACGCTGCTTTTCTGGAACAGTATCTGGATGAACCCATTGAAATGACCCTGGCGAAACTGGGCAATACTTTGATCGCAAGAGAGCGGATTGTTGAAATTGGAAATCTGGCGGCACTGAATATGGATCATGCAAAACTGATGGTGGCTTTCTTGGTGTTTCATTTAACCCAGAACAACATTGAATGGGCGGTTTGCACCGGAACCGCTGCTGTCCGATATGTGCTGCAACAGATGGGATTGCATTTTCATGTGATTGATAAAGCCAACCCAGAGCTACTCGGCGAAGCGAAAAGACAATGGGGCAGTTACTATCAGCAGAAACCCTATGTTCTGGCCATTCATGTGGCCGAGGCACTTGCAGTCACCAAGGAACTTTATAGTTTCAAGGGCTAAATCTGTATGCAAGTTGTTCTCCAGTACTGAAGCGCGGAATTTTTAAAAATGATGAATAGTGTGTTCGATGCAATTTCAACTTATGCAAAACAAGACCCGATACGGGAAGCCATTGTCAGCGCCAACCGGACGGTCAGTTATGCTGAATTAAACATTCAGGTGAATCAGCTCAGTGCTGAACTGATTCAGATGAAAATACAAAGACTCGCGATCTGGGGTGTCAATAGTGTGAACTGGATTCTGGTTGATCTTGCAGCCAGGAAAGCTGGCATAACTGTGATTCCGATTCCACTTTTTTTCACGCGGGATCAGGTCAAGCATCTGCTTCAGGACAGTCAGGTCGATAGCATTTGTGTGACGGATACAGGTGGCGATATTGAAGAAAAATGCGGCAAGAAAAACTGTGCTATACCCGAGTGGCTGATGAATTTAACAGAACATGCAGGTCGCAGAGACGTTTCAACTTCAGATGCCTTCAGCGGGCAGTTTATCCATTTATTGGATCATCAAAAGAACCCTGAACAGGGTGATATAAAATTGAACCCTGCTCAACAGCCTTCAAAAATTACCTATACCTCTGGCAGTACCGGTACGCCAAAGGGTGTCTGTCTGGTGGAGGAAACCATTGACTCAATTACAGCGTCCTTAAGCCATGCACTGGAATCCAGTCACTTGGGCCGTCATTTATGTCTCATTCCCTTTGCCACATTACTGGAAAATATTGCAGGGATCTACGTTGCTCTCAGCATGGGGAGATCCGTGGTTGTGGAAGAGGTGAGTCAGTTTGGCCTGATCTCCAATCATGAGTTTAATGTGCAGTACTTCGTGGATGCGGTGCGGAAATATCAGATCGAAAGCGTGATTTTTCTTCCACAAATGCTCAAGGCGATTGTGGAATATATTGCCGAACATGGATCTGCAGATTTTGCCACGCTGAAATTTATTGCTGTAGGTGGAGGAAAAGTTTCACCAGATTTACTCAGCCAGTGCCAGAGGCTGAATCTCCCGGTGTATGAGGGATATGGTCTATCGGAATGTGCTTCGGTGGTGAGCCTGAATTTGCCCAATGCACGTAAAATTGGCAGTGTGGGACGCATTTTGCCGCATGTAGAAGTCAAAATAAAACAAAATGGTGAAGTAGTGGTCAAGGGCAATGCCATGCTTGGCTATGTCAATGACATGGCAGTCAGCCCCTATATCCATACCGGCGATGCCGGATATTTTGATGAAGAAGGCTATTTATATATTACCGGCCGGATTAAGCAGATTATTGTGAGCAGCTTTGGCCGAAACATCTCGCCAGAATGGGTGGAATCGAACAGTTTAAACGAACCGGAAATCCAGCAGATTGCCATTTTCGGCGAAGCGCAGCCGTATTTGTCCGCCGTGGTTTATGCCAAAGCATCGACCTCGGACGATGGGGTTGCAGCAGCCATTCAAAAAGCCAATGCACGAATGCCGGATTATGCCCAAATTAAGCACTGGTGCCGTGCAGCAGATCCATTTTCCCTAAAAAATAAGATGCTGACCGATAACGGAAAATTACGACGTAACCAGATAAAACAGCACTTCGATGCAGCTTTGCTGCAAAGCTAATTGCTGCAGATGAATGGCAAATTTAAACAGTTCCTTCTGCCCGGGTATCAATCCTGAAATAGGCAGAAACAGTGAGTGAAACAAATGAACATTGCACAAACACAATTAAGATCATCTCATCAGCACATTAAAAATACCTTGGTGGAGCAGGGCTGGGTGTTATTAAGACATGAACAGTATGACGTGGCTTCCTTTAGTGAGCTGATGAGTCGCTTATGTCAGAAGCTGACCTATGATCCTGCACGTGAAAATGTTACTCGCCAGTCTCAGAAAGTTGATGCAGGTACCCAGGCAATGGGGCTACATATTGAAAACGGCACGACACCTTTACCACCTGACATCATTGCATTTTTCAGTGAAAAAAGTGCTTCGCGCGGTTCTCAAACGACCTTATGTGATGGACATCAGGTGTGGCAAAGTCTGCCTGAAACGCTCAAGCAAAAATTTGCTGAGCCGATGACCATCAGCCGCTATTTGCCTAAACAGATTTGGCAAAAGTATGTCGCTACAGCATTAAATATGAGCGATGCTGAACAGGTCACGCAGCATGATCTGCAGCAGTTTGTTCAGATGATTCCCGGGCAGAGCATCAGCCAGGCCGAAGATGAAGGCGTGCAGTACCACTTGAAAATGAATATGGTGCGTAGCGATAATTTAAAAGGCGTGCCCGCTTTTGCCAATACCTTGCTGGGACCTTCCTATAATTATGAAAAACCACGGTTTTATTTTGCCGATGGTTCTGAAATCAGTCCTGATTTAATTGCAGAACTGGCAGAACGCTGTGAAAGCTATACCTCGGAAATCAACTGGCAGGACGGAGATATCGCCATTATTGACAATAAGCGCTTTATGCATGGCCGACGTGAAATACAGGTGCCCCTTGAAAACCGGAAGCTGTATATTTGTATGGGGCTGGGCTTAAATCCTGCCTTTTAAGCGGGATGCTACATCACATTAAAAATTCAATAGAAAGAGAAATAATCCATGTCTAATTTAACCGCAGTCCTTCTAGGCGCAACCGGTGGCATCGGTCAGGCGATTGCCGATATCCTCGGGAAAAATGGCCTGAATCTGGTTCTGGTTGGTCGCAATCAGCAGGCTTTGCAAAAGTTACGTGACAAACTGGCACAGCGCTATCCGCAGATTAAACTGAATGATATTCGCTGTGATCTGTCCCAGCAGCAAAGCCGTGATGATCTGATCAGTGAAATTTCTAAACTGAACACCCCCATTAATTATTGTATCAACAATGCCGGAATCAATGATTTTTCCCTATTTTCAGATCAGTCACATGAAATGATGGAACAGATGATGCTGATTAATGTCGTGTATCCGTTGCAGCTGGTGCAAGGCATAATCCCGCTGATGTCCAAAAGTCAGCCGAGCCAGATGATTAATATCGGCTCTACTTTAGGTAATATTGGCTATCCAGGTTATGTGAGCTATTGCGCCAGTAAATTCGCCCTGCGCGGTGCGACTGAAGCCTTGGCACGTGAATATAGTAAGACCCCAATCAAATTCCGCTATTTCTCACCGCGGGCCACCAATACTGAAATGAATCATCCTAATGTGGTTGAAATGAATATCCGGCTAGGTACCAATATTGACACGCCAGAATTTGTTGCCCAGGAATTTTATCAATTCCTGCAGAAGGATTGTCAGTCCTATCAGGTGGGCTATTCTGAAAAAATCTTCGTCAAGGTCAATCAGGTCCTGCCGAATATCGTGGCCAATTCTATTCAGAAAGATCTGGATATTATTTATGAATATGCGACAGCAAATAAAAAAGTATAAATTTTTTTGAATGAAATTATTCAATTGTTTTTTAAAAGCAATAGTGAAGGGCAACCTTCTTTATTGCTTTAAATTCCTAAAACAAGCTGATCAAGCTTGAACTCTTGCAATGGCTTAAATTTTTACCCCCAGAAGGTGAGAGTGGGCGTTAAGCATCAAGTTTATTTTGTATGAATCAATAGTTTCAAACAGGATAGATAGTCTGAAAAATTACCAGATAAAAAATGATGATCATTGAATCGATATTCTTAAACTACGCAGATTGTGACTTTACGAAGACAATAATTAAAACTGATACGGAGTTTTAAATGCCTTTTAGTGTGGACACGGTCAGTGTGATTTCGATATAGGTTTGCTATCATAGTGAAATATTGAGGTAAGAGCAGTCCACATGAACAGTAATTATAAATATGTATATACATTTTTTCATGTGTCTGGATCAATATTACCCAGCCATAAAGTTTTCAAAAATTTAACCGACAATCAAGCTAAATTAGTTTTTGCCGATAATTCTTGTATGTACGCTGTAGTTTCTGATTGGATATCTAATAATAGGCATCTTGATACTAGAAAATCGACTTGGAAAGAAGAATCAGAATTATTTCTGTTAAATGAACTAAAAGCATTGGCACTATATAGAGCTCGTAATCCATCATTTAAAACTGAAAAAAATCAGCTTGATAGCATCGTTGAAGATTTAGATTTTATAGCTTTGAGTTAACGATATTTTGTAGTTATTATTTTTTCAATAGGTATCATGATGAGTGGCTGTGGATGTAGTAAAGAAACACTAGGTGAAGATAGGAATTTTCAACCAGAAAATCATCCATCAATTTCAAAAGAAAGTACTTCAAAAAATTGTGATAGCATGCCTAGTTGTGATGGGGATGGGGGAAAACCTTCATCTGCTTGCTGTAACCTTTCAAATAGTTGTCAAGATACCGCTCCATCTTGTTGTAGTTCTGACCCCAAAGAAAATCTAGGCGTCGAAGAAGTTTCAAAAGACTGTCAATACATCAGTGAGTACATCATTCCGAAAATGGATTGCTCTGCAGAAGAGCAAATCGTTCGTATGGCCCTTTCAGATCTTGAAGCAGTCAAAGGTCTTATTTTTGATCTTCCCAATCGAAAACTAAAAGTCTTCCATAATGAAGGTATTGAGAAAATTACGACTAAACTTGAAGGACTCGGTTTGGGTGCGAAACTTGATGAAACACAGCTTTCTTCAGGAGATATGCCAAATGAGCCTGATCCGATTAAACAGGCTAAAGTTCTTCAACTGCTATTAGCCATTAATGCTTTACTTTTCTTTATTGAATTTATCAGCGGTATTATTGCTGCATCTACAGGATTAATTGCTGATTCTTTAGATATGTTTGCCGATGCAGCCGTTTATGGTATTGCATTATATGCCGTCGGAAAAGCTGCGAAGTATCAAGTGAAAGCAGCCCATTTTGCAGGTTGGATTCAATTATTACTCGCTGTCATCGTTATTGTCGATGTAATCAGACGCTTCATGTTTGGAAGTGAGCCAGAATCCACCCTCATGGTGGTGATAGGTTTGCTCGCTCTTATAGCGAACGTGACATGTTTATATCTTATTTCTAGCCACCGAGAAGATGGCGTACATATGAAAGCCAGTTGGATTTTCTCGGCGAATGACGTTGTCGTAAATATGGGCGTTATATTTGCTGGTGTACTTGTGGCCTGGACAGGTTCAGCTTATCCAGACTTAATCATTGGCATACTGGTTTCTTTATTCGTACTCAATGGTGCACGAAAGATTTTGGCATTGAAATGAGAATGCTAAAAATGAATCTATTTCAAGTTAAGCAAAATTAGTTTGTCACAATCAGAGATCTAAAAAAGTAACCAATACCATAATATCAATTAATGGGCTGCTACCATTCTCCTAGAAAAATTTTGTCATTCTTTTTGAATAGGAGAGAACATTATGAGTAGATAATGATATACCCCCCCGAATTTAAAGATGAAGCTGTTAAATTGATTACTGAACGTGAAATTCTGTCACTGATGTCGCAGAACGTTTAGGAACTAGGAGTTCACTGAAATTGACTATAGGATATCAGCTATCTGAGGTAACTCCTCTTATGTCTGATTTAAGATTCAATTTGAATTGACGCTTATGCTCAAACATCTTTTTATCTGCCTGTTCAGCTGTAAAAAACAGCCCACGGCCAGGATGACGTGTAGAAAAACCAATTGCTATACTGATTTTTGCTTGTGCAAAAGCATCTATAATTCTCTTTGAGAGTCTTTCTGCACCGGCCTCATTATTTTCCACACTTAGAATGACGAATTCATCACCGCCCAGACGAGCTACAATATCATTACTACGGACAGTATCACTTAACACATTGGCAGCCTGTTGAATGAGTTGGTCTCCTGCAACATGCCCTAAGTTATCATTTACTTCTTTTAGATTATTAATATCAATAAAAAACACCGCAGCGGGATGACCATAACGCTTACAGCGTTCCTCTTCTTTACTAATTAATTCGTCCCAAGCTCGACGATTATATAATCCAGTTAATCCATCCCTGAAAGCTTTCGTCTTTAAACGCTTAACTTCACGAACTTGTTGGTTTTGACGAAGCTCGGCTTGAAGAATTTTACTCAGTAAGTTGCCAAGTAATTCTATTAGTTCAATATCTTGAACTATTATTTCAGGTTTTGGATGAGGATCAATTGCACACAGTGTACCAAATAAACTGCCATCTTCATTGAGGATGGGCTGACCTATGTAGGATTTAATACTTACTTGTTGACTAATTGGTGCCGTAGCATATAAGGGAATATCTTCACAACGAGGTGCAATTTTAGGTGCTTTTCCTTTAACCATATGAGAGCAGAAAGAATCTGCCCATTTAAATACGTGTCCGGGTTTAACATCATAACCATGATCTTCACTTTGCAGTACAATCCAATCTTTACCTTCTACCCGGGTGATCATCCATAAATCAAATCCAAAGCGTTTATGGAGAAATTGTAAAATAGCTTGACCTGCTTCTTCAAAGTTTTTAAAGTTTATAGTATTCATCTAATCAACCTATGATAATGATTCGAAAGTAATTTATTTATATGATTTAATTTAAAATATTATATAATCCATATTCAAAATAAAATCTTAGACATAAGCTGATGAAGTACATTGATCAAGTTAAAAAAGTTCATCTGTAATATACAGTAAAATTAAAAAAATCTTAATAGCCCTATAAAATATCAGGAATATAGACATATAAGAAAACTTGATTATTTATTTGTTATAATATAATGGCTTTGTTGCACAAAGATTTCTATAAGTGCTTATTCAGCAATATAATTTTCAGATGAATAAGACTGCACCTAAAACCTATCGCACAAGCAATTGGTCTTCTTACAATCGAGTTTTAATCAATCATGGGAATATTACGATTTGGTTGGATGTTAAAACTCAGTGGTATGCCAAGCTTGATACTAAGCAAGGACGAAATCAAACATATTCTGATACAGCCATTCAATGCTGTTTAATGATTAAATCTCTCTTTCATTTATCTCTACGTATGGTCACTGGCTTTGTACAAAGCTTGATTAAATTATGTGGACTTGATTGGACAGCTCCAGATTATTCCATCATCTGTAGAAGACAAAAGCATATTGATATTGCGATTAGCTATCAAAAAAATAATGATGGCCTTCATCTACTCGTCGATATGAGAAGCATTGCTTCGTAAAGATTGAAATTCGTAGGTGAAAGAGAAGGGAAGCGTAAGAAGCATCAGCCATGGCGGAAACTACATATTGGTGTTGAAACCAAAATGCACTGTATCAAATTATTAGGCGATAAGCTTCGTTTAAGAAGTTTTCAAAGTCAGGTCAATGAAATTCATGCACGTATAGCCGTGCTGAATAAATTCACCGAATTAGGCAGACCTCATACCCAAGTTGTCTCTTAAATTTGAGTTGCTAGGGATACTTTGACTTGGCTTTGTTGGACAAACTAGTCCGTAACGGCTTATTCAGCAATATAATTCCTAGATGAATAAGCCCACACCTAAAATCTATCGTACTTTTAACTGGAAAGCATACAACCAAGCTTTGATAAATCGAGGGAATATCTCGATCTGGTTTGATTCCAATACTCAGTGGTATGCTCAACCACAAGGCAAACAAGGACGAGATCAAACTTATTCTGATACCGCCATTCAATGTTGTTTGATGATTAAGTCCTTATTTAGACTCTCTTTACGTATGGTCAAAGGCTTTGTTCAAAGCCTGATTAAACTTTGTAGTTTGAATTGGACGGCACCAGATTATTCAACCCTCTGTCGTAGACAAAAGCATATCGATATTTCAATTCGTTATCAAAAAAGCAGTGATGGACTTCATCTACTCGTCGACTCTACTGGTTTGAAATCTTTAGGTGAAGGCGAATGGAAGCGTAAGAAACATCAGCCTGAATATCGTCGCCAATGGCGTAAATTACATATTGGTATCGATGCTGAAACCCTGCAAATACGCGCGGTTCAGCTGACGACGAATAATGTCAGTGATTCACAAGTGCTGGGTGATTTACTTGATCAGATCCCTGAAGATGAGCGAATTGATTCGGTCTATACGGATGGGGCTTATGATAAAAAACGATGTAGATAAGTGATTGCCGATCGGCAGGCCCATGCGGTGATTCCACCTAGAAAGAATGCCACCATGGATGGATTCAAGAGCCAGCTCAGCTGAGTGAAATGAATTACTGAAAACGATCAAGCATTTAGGTAAAACCATCTGGAAAAAATGGTCGGGTTATCATCGGCGAAGTTTAGTTGAAACCAAAATACACTGTATTAAATTGTTAGGGGATAAACTAACGGCAAGACATTTTCAAAGCCAGATTAATGAAATTCATGCACGTGTGGCGATACTGAACAAATTTACAGAATTAGGCAGACCTCATACCCAAGTTGTCTCTTAAATTTGAATGGGTTGGTGGGACTCAGCTTTTGAATGTTTATGCAACAAAGCCTATGCAATCTATAAATTGGAATATTTCATTTTTCCAAGAGTAAAGCCTACGTCAAAGGATTTTTTATTACTTGCATAAAAATTTATAAAATGTTCAATTATTAAGATTGGTATTTGATTATAAAGGATAAAATAATGACCGTTATTCTTCAGGTAGATTTCCCATCTCAGGGCCCATTTGGCGAAGCTATGAGCCAAGCCTATCAAGCTCTTGCTGAAAGCATTAATCAAGAAACAGGCATGATCTGGAAAATCTGGACAGAAAACAGAGACACTCAGGAAGCAGGTGGTATTTATCTATTTGATAATAAAGAAAATGCAGAAAATTATTTAAAAATGCATACTGTGCGTCTGACGAGTTTTGGGGTAAAAAATATTCGTGGAAAAATATTTCAGATCAATTCAGCATTATCTGATATTAATCAAGTAAACTTCTTAAAATAACTGAATTGTACATGTGAATGACAACATACCTGATCTTGACTAAAAAAGATCAGGTATTTATAACACAAAATACTGTCATTAAATTTGGTTTAAGAACTTGAGGGAAATAGTAAAATGAGGAGTTTATTAAAAAATTATAATGTTTATTGGCATATGGGCAGTCACACTTAACTACACAAGCGATTTTTAAAATGGATTTGACAATTCGTCGCGAATACCACGGCAAACAGATCCATCTATTACGCACAGGTTATTTAGAATAAGCGTTAAACAGAATATATTTTTTGAATATGAGCTATAAATAGCTTTTTTTTATAAAAACTTAATGATTTTTTTAACAGAATAGATTTTTTTCATAAATCAATTTTTGCTTAGTTCTATATTATAAATTCCAGCAATTAAATTGAATCTCAGCCCCAATCTTTTACCTCTGTTTCGATAACATTCTGCAAGTATCTTTGAATAGCCACTAACTTTGTAGAAACCTGTTAGTTAGATAAAATGGCTAATTAATGAGGTGCCTACAGACTATAACCCTAAGTATTCAAAATTGATGATCCGCTACTAGAATAATACTTAAAAAGATCTGCAAAGAGTTATATGTGGGCTACACGTGAATAGCATTGAATAAGAAAAATACAGAGTAGCCCAAAAAATCACAAATTCTTCATGTTCCTTTTCATAAGATGACATCCGTCAGTTTGATCTGATCAGGAAATATGGATAGATATTCATTTGAACTCAATCAACTTTCTATATTTTTAAAAAAATTAACGTAATAGAGGACATATTGTGCGTAGTGTAGTTGAATATGTGGGAGCAGATCTGTCACGGATTATTGAAATGGCTTGGGAGGATAGAACACCTTTTGAAGCCATACAGCGTGAGTTTGGTTTGAATGAATCTGAAGTGATTCGCTTAATGCGTCAGAATATGAAATCAAGTAGTTTTAAATTATGGCGTGAACGAGTGACGGGACGTAAAACTAAACATTTGCAACTGCGTTCACCGGATGTGATTCGGGCCTATTGTTCGCGACAGTACAAACGTTTCTAGCAGCTTCACTCTATCTTAATGTGACAGAGGACTCCATCCAATGAAGGGTGGAGGTGAATTTCACGATGATAGGCGCTGTTTGGATTGACGTTTACATCTTTCAGAACAATATCTGACCTCATTCCAGCAGCGTTGCCATTTCTTGCGCCAGGCAAAAGGACGCAGGCAGTGAGCACAGATTTTCTCCGGTAAATGCTGTTTTTTCATGCTGCTATAACTCATTAACCTGACTGAGCAACTGTTGGGCATGCGTGATAATCTGATCTTTGTCTTGCAGTTTATCTAGCTGTCGATAGATCATGCTCATGCGTGGATTGGAGCGGAAGACCCCGTCATGCTTGATCATGAAATACCAATACAGGCTGTTAAAAGGACAACTATCTGCTTCAGTCCTAGTTTTAACATTGTAAGGACAGTGCTTACAATAATTGGACATTTTTTGAATGTAATTTCCGGAAGCCGCATAGGGTTTACTCGCCAGTAAACCACCATCGGCATGCATTACCATGCCAAGAGTGTTGGGAAGTTCCACCCATTCATAAGCATCGGCATAGACCGCTAAATACCATTCACTGATCTGCTGAGGATCGACACCGCTTAATAGAGCAAAGTTACCGGTAATCATTAAACGCTGGATATGATGAGCATAGGCATGTTCAAAGGTATTGCGAAAGCACTCGGCCATGCAGGTCATTTTGGTTCGGCTCGTCCAGTAAAACTGTGGCAGAGGAGCAGAATAATTCAGTGCATTGCTGTTGGCGTATTCGGGCATGCGCAGCCAGTAAATGCCACGGACATATTCCCGCCAACCGAGAATTTGCCGAATAAAGCCTTCGACCGCATTGAGTGGAGCATCACCGCTGTGGTAAGCAGCTTCTACTGCATCACAGACTTCTTTTGCTCCGAGCAGACCGCAATTCAAATAAGGCGACAGCAGGCTGTGAAACAGGGTATCTTCGCCATAGACCATGGCATCTTGGTAATCGCCAAAATGAGGCAAATTGTTGGCAATGAAATGCTGCAGCGCAAGCAGGGCATTGCTGCGCGTGGTGGCCCAGCGGAAATTTGCAACATGGCCCATGTGATGGGGAAACTCGCGTCTTACCAGTTCAATCACATCCAAATCAATCTGATCAAGCTCAAACCTTAGCGGAGCAGGCAAGGATAGCTTGCCAGACCAAGTCTTGCGGTTGTCACGATCATAGTTCCACTGTTGTCCCAGCGGCTGCTGTTGCTGCATTAAATAACCCGTTTGCTTGCGCATTTCGCGGTAGAAATATTCCATGCGCAGGGTATGGTACCGGCTAGCCCACTGCCGGAACTGGGCAGGACTGCAAAAAAAGCGATCGTCATTCAGGCAGTGCACCGGCAGTTGCAGTTGGCTGCTCCAGTGATTCTCAATCTCATACTGCAACCGGTATTCACCACAATGGGTGATGACCACCGCAGTGGCTGGTAATAGTTGCTGCTGTAAATGAACGAAATCAATTAGTTTGTGAATTCTGCTGTCACGTTGGAAGGGATGATAGCGGACACGCCAGCCTTGGGTTTTGAGTTCCTTGGAAAAATGACGCATAGCGCTGAAAATCAGGGCTATTTTTTGTGGATGATGGGCGACATACGTACTTTCCTCAAGCACTTCCGCCATCAAGATGACGTCCTGTGCACGATCCAGGAATTTGAGTGTCGCCAGCTGATGATGAAGTTGATCACCGAGGATTAAACCAAAACGCATAAACATGATTCAGGATGTGGAGGAAACAGCAGTGTAAATGCTGAGAGTTCAATTTTTTGTGAAAATACTCTGCTCAGCAACCATCATCGCTAAGTTTTAAAGATTTCCCAGGTGTCGATACATGACTATTGATGCACAAGAATCCTCAGTAAGCCTACTTACTGTCCTGAATTTTTCCAGTTCATCTGTTTCATAACAGCTGTGAAAATTATGTGATTTTAATCAAAAAGATACAAATTATTATGATTGTAATTCAGATCGGTTACGCCTAATATTTTCCATGAAGTTACTCCATGTAAGCTTCCTTAGTTTTGTCCCATACGCCCCCTGTATGGGATTTTTTTTAATCCAGGGATCTGAATCAGCATGCACTCAAAAGCTTATATTTTTAGACAGCAGCAACTGCTGGTTGACGACAATTTTCAGTTACCTCAGGTGGAAAGATTTCAGCATGACCTGAACTTGTCTGAAGATGGTGAAATCATTGCTCGGGACCTGCAAGAGGATGAGTCTGTACCTGAAGGCTATCAGCTCGTTCCGATCCGGCAGTTGGTGCAGGTGTGGAGTAGACAGCAGTTCGAACAGGCAAGCCGCGCGGTTCAGTTACTGGAATGGCGTCGTAATCATCAGTTCTGCAGTCATTGTGGCCATCAGACGCAGCAACATGTTAGCCAGTATGCGATGGTCTGTCCTGCCTGTGGCTATAATCAGTATCCAAGAGTCAATCCCTGTGTCATTACTATCATTACCCGCGGGCCAGATGAAATTTTACTGGCGAAAAATGCCCGCAATAAAACCCAGATGTACAGTTTAATTGCCGGGTTTGTGGAAGTGGGTGAAACACTTGAGGAAGCTGTGCGTCGTGAAACGCTGGAAGAAGTGGGGCTTCAGGTCAAAAATATTCAATATCTAGCAAGTCAGCCGTGGCCTTTTCCGAGCAACCTAATGATGGCATTTAAGGCAGAATATCATGCTGGCAACATTCAAATACAGGAAAATGAACTGACTGATGCTCAGTTTTTCAAGTTTAATCAGTTGCCAGAGATTCCATTTCAGGGCAGCATCGCTCATGCCATGATCATGCATGTAATGAATGGAACGCCTGTGGCAGATGATACCAAAGAATGGCTTTGAAATAGAGGTATTCGCATTCATCTTCCTTTTCGAAGAAGAAAGATATGAAATTTATGCCACCAAGAAAAGTAATTTTTATAGTCAATACTTGCGCAGGAGCTAGCTCGTTTCCGTCATCTATCGTGAAATAAAGGCTTAGCAGCTACCATGCTAAACAGGCCCAATAGCTTTCGGATCGGAGCAATTGGATAGATAAAATTTATGTAAAATACGCAAGTGTATCTGCACATCATATTATCCATATGAAGATATATTCTCCTGAGCAGGATTCGAGTTATCTATACAATCTTGAAAATTTTTCCACTTAAGGTACTTTGAAAAAACATTTCAAAGCTGGGCCGAATATCTTCGCCATCCACTGTAATATGTTTTACATGAGAATAAGATTTCGTATTCTCAAAATGATGATCTACAGTGGCTTGAATTGAGTGTTTAACCCCAAATTGATCTTTTACACTGATAAGTTGTTTAAGCATTAATATACCTTGAATAAAATTATGATTTTGGAAAACAACTCTAAAATTAAATTTTGAATTATAAAAAAGCACTAATTAGTGCTTTTTTATTACTGCTTATTATTACTTAGATAGCAACAATATTTACAGCGTTCGGTCCTTTTTGACCTTGAGCTACACTGAATTCAACCATTTGACCTTCAAGTAAGGTTTTGAAACCTGAACTCGCGATTTCGCTGAAATGAGCAAAAACATCTGGACCTGATTCTTGTTGAATGAAACCAAAACCTTTAGTTTCATTGAACCACTTTACAGTACCTTTAACAATATTTGAGTTTGACATAATATATCCTACTAATTTTAATAATTTTTAGTCATTTATTGACTGGGTGTAACCTTGAAAATAATAAAGAAGCGACTTAAAATCTGAAAAAACGAAGGATTATGACTAAAACTGCGATACTTAAAGAAGATTTACCGAAACAAGACTTTTTTCTAGTTAAGTTAACTATACACTAAAAATATGAATAATCAAGTTTTCTTATATGTATATTTATTTTTCTTGTAATAAAATAAGGTTAGTCTAGCTTAACTAGTAGGTTGGACAAGGACAATGAATGCGATTATATAGTTCTATAAGGCTTTGTGGCACTAACATTGGTAATAAGTAGCGTTGGTTAGAACGATCGGTATTCCTAAACGAATTTTACCTTGCATTTCATTCTGTTTACGCAACAGATTTATTTCAGCTTATTTTATTTAACCTAAGATTTTTTTACAAGTATGCAAATACTCCACACCATTAACATGAGGTAGCCTTATTTTGAAGATGTCTCAAATGCTTTTGGACTCATCACATCAAGATGCGAATGACGCCTGATCGGATTGTAAAACATCTCGATATAATCAAACACATCTGCACAGGCCATTTCTTGGGTTTTATAGATCCTCTTTTTAATTCTTTCCTTAGCAGTATACTGCGCAAGCCCAAGCCCTCGACAACTCATGCTTGGGATTAAATTATGCTTTTGGCAATTTTTTCCAGTCTACGCTGCTGTATTGTGAGCCTTGGTCTGAATGTATAATCCAGGCTAATTTGGCCTGCATCGCCACACTGCCATGAGTAGTGCATCCAAAATGATATCCTTAGCAAGAGTAGGTTTCATCGACCAACCGATCACTTTTCTCGAATATAAATCAAGAACTCTAGCCAGATATAACTACCCTTGACAGGTCCGAATATAGGTAATATCAGTGACCCAGGAAGTATCCGGGGGAGTTCACAGCAAACTCTCGATTAAGTAATTTGGTGACACAATCTGAGGACGAGACCACGACCATAGTTTTTATGTTCCTTATCTCCTCTAATAGCTGTAATACCATTATTTTTCATGATCTTGAATACATGATTTTGTCCACAGCTTTCACCCAACTCTTTAAGATCCAGCATGATGCGACGATAACCATAGATGCCATTTAATATGATCTTGATTCATCGTATTGAAATATTGGTGTTACAAAATAGCACTATTCATGTGATTAATTTAAATCGAATAGGGGATTGAAAAATGAATAGTTTGCTAACAAAATTACAAGGCTTATTAGTACGTGAGCCGTCAGATTTAACCTCTCAAATAATTGCTAAAATGGATTTAACCATTCATCGCCAATACCAAGCTAAACAGGTGATACTGTTACGTACTGACTATTTAGAATAGTTTAAGAATTTAAAAAACACAAAATAATGAAGCTATAAAAAGGTTCCTTTAAAAAACCGAAATTTATTACGATTAGAATAATACCCAAATACTCACTTTTAAACAGTGTAAGCAGCAATGTGATGAAGTTTGATATATTGAGCTACAGTTGCCTATTTACATAACAGGTAGAGGAAATCGTAAAAAAGAACTATGAGGATTGGGAAATTGAACTGTTGGAGTTCAATGGAGAAGCTGATTATGTTCATTTGTTGCTCAATATGCACCCAAATATCATGCCGAGCAAGTTCATCAATAATCTAAAAACGGTATCAAGTCGCCTGATCAGAAAAGAGTTTAAGAGTGAACTCAAAAAACACTACTGGAAACCTGTTCTTTGGATTAGAGCCTACTGTTTGCTGACCACAGGAGGAGCAACAATTGATATGATTAGACAGTACATCGAGAAACAGGAAAGACCAGAATGATCTTGCGTAACAATGTTTCTCATATTCATCCTCACGTAAAACATATTTATAGGTGAGGAACTTCGAACTTTTTAGTTAAAATAAATATTTTTTATTCAAGTAACTGACCTATTTCAAGGCGGGTATAGCCCCGATCTTTAAAAATATAAATAATAGCTTCTTTATAGGCTTCTGACTTTGCTGTTTTATATTTATTGATGAGTTGAATTTCAGTATTTAACTCTAAGTCATTTTTTATAGATAAGACTTCTGTAGAGATTGCTTTAAAAATCTTGAGATTAAACATACAGGTACTCTTTTCCTATGTTGTAGCGGCCCGACTACAACAAATACCTGCCTAAGCAAATGTATGAAACCCTTAGCCAAAGCATTACAGGAGATGAAGGAATCTGCAAGTTTTTCTAAATTAGAAGCATGAATAATCATCTAAATTGCTGCCCCTTTAACATAAAAGCTCTTATGTAAATTCAATAAAGTGTGGAGCATCTAATAAGAAAATAGAAATTTGCTATAGAGACGTTTCTAATTTCAAGCACATGATATCTAAACTTCAATGTTGAATTATTTTTTCTGCATTGGTTTGCTGGATATCTTTTAAGAAAAATATCATTTTTTCTACTATTCTAAATTTCTTTAAGTATTCTTATTTTAGTTATTTCGCTTCACAAAAAATTCACTATGAAAGAACTATTATTATAATTGAAAGTTAATATCTAAAGATATTTTCAGTCACCATTATCCGGACTAATTGTGGAGATACTTACAGCATTAGATATATTAAGTATTTTTATTTAATACCTGTTTTAATGATTTATATTAATATATTTTAATTTAAATCTGATACCAGATTAATTATTTTATTTTTGGTTTTATAAAACATGTATTTGGTTTTGTATCTTTAATTTTTTGGTGGTTTGATGGTTAATTATTTTCTATTTATTTTTTGTGAATAGAGAATATTATAATTTTATTGGCTTTTAAAATATAAATGGATGAATCTGTGGCTATAGAATTCGTGGCTAAATCTAAATTACCGACTGCTTTTGGTGATTTTGAAATTATAGTATTTCAAGATCCAGACACAGGTGAAGAACATGTTGCTCTTTCTCAAGGGTTAGATGCTACTTCAATGAAACCAATATTGGTCCGAATACATTCTGAATGCTTAACTGGCGATGCTTTCGGTTCATTAAAATGTGATTGTGGTCCACAATTACATTCCACAATGAAAATGATTAGTGATGAAGGTCAGGGAGTTATTTTATATTTACGTCAAGAAGGTCGGGGGATAGGTTTGACGAACAAAATTCGTGCCTATGCACTCCAAGATCAAGGACATGATACCGTTGATGCAAACTTGCTTTTAAACTTACCGGCAGATGCACGTCACTATGATATGTGTACTATTATGCTTGATTATTTAAAAGTTAAAGAAGTAAAACTCATTACTAATAATCCTCTTAAAATTAATGCCTTAAAAGATTTAGGTGTAAATGTAGTTGATCGTGTTGCTATAACAGTAGGTTTAAATATCTTTAATCAAGGTTATTTACAAACTAAACAAGAACGCATGTCACATATGTATGAAAAATGTGACTTTTAGTAGATGTAAATTTCATTAATTTCCTAAATTAATATATTGGACTAAAAATGCTAAATAAAATCATCCTACTATCAATTTTTCTTATTCCATTAAGTGCAATTGCAGATGAAATTCAGCCTACCATCAAAAAATCCACAGGCTTCAGTGTAGGCTTAGGTCTTGTAGGAAGCACAAGTCTATATATTGGTGAAGATATAGACCTGATGCCAGTTCCTCTATTATCTTATGAAGGGGATCGCTTCTTTTTACGTGGCCTTTATGGAGGTATGAAATTCTATAAAAATGAGTTATTCACATTGAATGGCATCGTAAACGTCAATATGAATAAGCTTGATGTGGATGATTTAAATGAATCGGAGTTGGCTCAAAAAAAATTAAGTAGAACGCAATTAGAAGATCGTGATCTCAGTGCTGATGTTGGATTAGAAGCGATAGTGAAAGCACCTTATGGAATTATTTCCGTGCAAGCACTCAATGATGTTGGCAATGCTAGTGATGCTGCAGAAGTAAAAGCAAACTATCAATATTTTTGGAGATTAAATAATAAATTCACTCTTATGCCAAATGTGGGATTGGAATGGTTGTCGGATAGCCGAGCCAATTATTATTACGGCACACTAGATAGCGAAGTCGCTAAAGGCGTAGAAGAATATAGACCTAATAACCTCATTATTCCGTATGTTTCCTTAGGGGGAAGTTATTCATTCAATCAAAAATTGAGAGTAACTTCTGCCATAACACATAAATTTTTACCCGATAAAATAGTAGAGAGTCCCTTAATTGATAGTCATTCAATAACTAACTTCTTTATCGGACTCACATATAAATTCTAAATTTATCTAAAATTAACATAGTACAACTGATACCCAATCAAAATTGTAAATCCCCAATATAAATGTCAGGTTTCTCCAAAGTAGAAATTAGAGATTTTCTTAGCGGGCGGTTTAATAGGTTGAGGTCTATATCGGATAAAAAACTTAAACGATTACCAGTCTTGCAAGAAGTCGGTGATCAATGTTTAACTCCGGTCCCAAACTGCTGATACTTCATATCTCAGAACCTCAGATCAGATGCTTGCTGCAAATATATAATGCTCAAGTAGCTACATAGCAGATGCTAAATGTGGTCAAACCAGCAATTCCAGGCTTCCTTAAGAGCTTATACTCAAGTGCCTTAATATAGTTGCTGATCAATTCCATGGTTTCGAACCGACCTTAGGGTAATCCTCCCATAAATAACCGAAGTTAAAAGTAGAGGTTAAGCAGCCATTAAAGGTGGCTTTCCTTTGTTAGCCTGATGTGGTCTTTCATGATTGTAATGCCACAGCCAACTTGTTGCATAATCTTGTACTTCATCCAAAGTATCAAATAAATGTTTGCTCAGCCAGCTATAACGTACGGTTC
The DNA here is from genome assembly GCF_013004295.1 of Acinetobacter sp. ANC 5414. Classification (NCBI taxonomy): domain Bacteria; kingdom Pseudomonadati; phylum Pseudomonadota; class Gammaproteobacteria; order Moraxellales; family Moraxellaceae; genus Acinetobacter; species Acinetobacter sp. ANC 5414. Next base: position 21,661 of record NZ_JABERM010000030.1, on the reverse strand, counting down.
TATTATAACGTTCAATATATGCATTCTGCTGTGGCTTACCTGGTTGAATATATTCAATACGTATACTGTGTTCAGTTGCCCAGCGTACAAATTCATGACTGATAAATTCAGGTCCATTGTCACATCGGATCACTAACGGTTTTTCTCGATATTCTAGTAACTGATTGAGGGTTCGAATAACTCGGATTGTAGGTAATGAGAATCCTGCTTCAATCGCTAAACCTTCTCGACGGTAATCATCAATCACATTTAATAATCGGAACTTTCGACCATCGATCAGCTGATCATGCATAAAATCCAGTGACCAGACCTGATTTTCCCGGATCGGTTCTTTCAGAGGTTCTGGTGCATGCCGTTTCAGTCTTCTTCTTGGCTTAATACGCAGGTTTAGCGCTAGTTCACAGTAAATGCGGTAAACACGCTTGTGATTCCAAGCATAATTTTCAACATGACGTAGATAAGAGAAACACAGACCAAAGCCCCAATCTGTATTTTCTTCAGTGAGTTCAATCAACTGTTCTGCAATGAGAGCATTGTCATCACTGAGTTGAGCCTGATAACGGTAGCAGGTTTCACTGATACTAAATGCACGGCAAGCTAGACGAATGCTAATGGCATGATGGGCAACTGCCTGTTGTGCCATCTTACGTCGGCAAGATGGCTTCACCACTTTTTTGCCATCGCTTCCTGAATGATTTCTGCCTTTAATCGTTCTTCTGCATACATCTTTTTAAGTCTGGTATTTTCTGCTTCCAGCTCTTTCAGCCGTGCCATCAATGATGTATCCATACCACCATATTTGGCACGCCATTTATAAAAGGTCGCATTACTCATGCCGTGTTCACGGCAAAGGGCGGCAACAGGTGTACCAGATTCAGCCTGCTTCAAGATGGACATGATTTGGCTGTCAGTAAATTTAGATGTTTTCATGCAGAATCTCCTGCTTATATCTTAAGAGAAAATTCTACTTTTAAATCCTATTATTTTTAGGGTGGATTACCTTAGCGCATGAAAAGCTCACCATCCTTCCTGAGTTTAATATCTCAATAGAAAAAAATTGTTATAAAGCATTTAACGTGTCTGGACTTTAACTAATCTCTAGTTTTGGTATACACCTTTTAGTTGGATATGGACTTTTACCGCTCTCCTAGATGAATTTTGTCTAATCTTTGGCTTCGGCCTTTAACCAATTAACAATATTCATAACATCACTGTTAGAACTCTTTTTTCTTGTTATCGCATAAAAGTTATAGTCGCAATATATAAAGCCAAAAGGAGCTATGACTCTTCCATTCAATATTTCTTTTTCTACTAAAATTTGAGGTGCTATTGCAATACCTAACCCGGAAACAGCTGCCTCTATCATTAAATTTAGACTATCAAAATAACGTTCACTTGATTTATGGGGAGAATGAAGCCTTGATCTATCCAACCATATATTCCATGCATTTTTATTGGAATGGGTATGAAGTAGTGGATAATTCAAAATATCATTTATCGTGTTTAGACTATATGTTTTACGATTACAAATAGGTCCCATGTTATCAGGAAATAAAATGTATTTCTCTAGAGACTCCGGAAGGGTTTGAGCTAGATTCAAACTATTGATAAAAATATCAATTTTTTCTTTTTCTAATAACTTTAAATCATTGCATGTCATTAATTTAACATGGATATTCGGATAAATGATTTCGAGTTTTTCTAATCGTGGAATGAGCCAATTCGCCATAAAACTATGAGATGCTCCAATAACAATTTCAACGTCAGAAGCTTTATTTGTTAACTCAAAGACACATTTTTCTAGATCGTTAAAAAAGTGAGTACAAAGGCGGAATAAGTCTTCTGCATCTTTGGTTAAAGAGATAGTTGATGAATGTCGAATAAACAATTTTTTATCAAGCCATTCTTCCAACTGTTTTATTTGATGGCTAACAGCACTATGAGTTACGCATAGTTCTTCTGCAGCTAAGCTGAAACTTCTATTTCTAGCCACCGCTTCAAATGCTTTCAAAGCATTTAATGGTGGTAACTTTCTACTTTTCATAGTGTGAGTTTTTCTAACATCATGATCTAAAAATATATCAATTATATAAAAAATGGAAATCTTTTAAGATGAAGAAAATGTTGATTCTTCAAGTGATATAAAATGACTACACTGTATACAGGTAATGGTCCTGATAAATCAGGGTTTTTTGGGAAATTTGGCGGATGCTACATGCCAGAAAGTCTTATGCCTGCGCTTCAAGACCTAGAGCGAGAATTTAATATTATTCGGAATAAAGCCGAGTTTTGGACTGAATACCGACAAATTTTAACAGATTTTGTGGGTCGACCTAGCCCTCTTTTTTATGCAAAAAATCTCACAATGTATGCGGGGGGAGCCAAAATATATCTTAAAAGAGAAGATTTGAACCATACCGGTGCCCATAAGATTAATAATTGTGTTGGACAAATCTTGTTGGCTAAATTAATGGGTAAAACCAGAATTATTGCGGAAACAGGTGCTGGACAACATGGTGTTGCAACAGCAACAGTATGTGCTCTCTTTAAGCTTAAATGCACCATTTACATGGGGGAAACGGATGTTCATCGTCAGCAAATGAATGTTGATCGAATGAAATTACTCGGGGCTGAAGTTAAAAGCGTTAAGAAAGGTCGTGGAACCTTAAAAGATGCTATGAATGAGGCATTAGGGGACTGGATCAGTAATGTAGACACGACCTATTATCTATTAGGAACGGGTGCAGGTCCTCATCCCTATCCGACCATAGTGAGAGAGTTCCAGAAAATTATTGGCATAGAAGCTAAAAATCAAATATTGCTGAAAGAAAATAAATTCCCTGATGCATTGGTTGCCTGTGTGGGTGGCGGATCCAACGCCTTGGGTCTAATGCACTCATTTCTACAAGATACGAGTATCAAAATGTTTGGGGTTGAAGCTGGTGGAAAAGGAACAAACAGCGGTGAGCACGCTGCATCTATTTCAAAAGGTAGAGTTGGTGTGCTGCATGGTAATTTGACTTATTTATTACAAGATTCAGATGGACAGATTCTAGACGGACATTCGATTTCAGCAGGATTAGATTATCCTGGAGTTGGTCCTGAGCACGGCATCCTGTTTGAAACAGGGCGTGTAAATTATGTCGCTGTAAATGATGAGGATGCAGTAAATGCATTTCAGATTTTAAGTCAGCAGGAGGGAATTATACCAGCGTTAGAGAGTGCTCATGCTATCGCATATGCAATTAAGCTGGCCAAAGAAATGCAGCCTGAACAGAGCATTATTGTCAATTTAAGTGGGAGAGGTGACAAAGATTTAAATACAGTCAAAAAATATCTCGCAGGAGTAACAGAATGAACCGTTTAGAGCAAAAATTAAAGCAACTAAAACAGGAAAAGCGAAGCGGTCTGGTGTGTTATTTTACTGCAGGAGACCCTGGTTTCGCAGAAAGCTCTCATTTGTTTAGTCAATTAGGCCAAGCTGGAGCAGATATTATTGAAATTGGCATTCCATTTTCTGATCCTGTTGCAGATGGAGAAATCATTCAAGCTGCCCATATCAGAGCTTTAAGTGCTGGTCAAACAGTGAGTAAAACTATCGAATTGGTCAAAGAAATAAGGTTGAAGGATAACAAGACACCAATTGTATTCATGACCTATTTAAATCCTATTCTGCAATACGGTTTTGAAAAACTTGTATGTGAAACCGAAAACCTTATTGAAGGCATCCTTATTCTAGATGCGCCCTATGAATATCAAGATCATTTTAAAGTGGCATTAAATGCAAAGAATATGCATTTAATTTCCATGACAGCTCCAACCACGCCAGTTAATAGATTAGAACAAATCTCAGGGAGTGCTACCGGTTTTTTATATCATGTTGCGGAAAATGGTTTAACTGGAGTAACTTTAAACCTAGCAAATCTTGAGCGAAAGATAGCTCAAATAAAACCAATATTTCAGATTCCTGTAGCCATTGGTTTTGGCATCAAAAATGAAAGTCATGTTAAAGCTTTAGCGAATAAAGCAGATCTCATCGTTGTAGGTTCGGCACTTGTTGATACTTTTTTTAACAAAGGGGTTAATGCTACTTTAGAAAAAGTAAGAGCTTTTTCACAGGTACTTAAACAGACTCAATGATTTTGTGTAGAGGGAGAGGAGGGGGAAGGATGTCAACAAATATCGATTACCGCTGCCTGCTCATAGCATGTTCACGGCAAAGAGTGGCAGTAGGTGTGTTAGCTTCAGCCTGCTTCACAATGGACACGATCTGACGGTCAGTAAATTTAGAGGTTTTCATGCACATTCTCTTGCCTAGAACTTAAGAATAAATTCTACTTTTAGTTCCTAATTATTTTTAGTGGGGGCTATTACAATTATCATGAATGGAATTTTCGCTGTCTTAGACTTCGAAAAAGATTTTTTAAAGTGAATAAAAGGCACCTTTTAAAAGGTGCCAAATCAAGATTAGAATTTCTTAAATTTCAACCTGACTGCCCAGTTCTACAACCCGGTTAGAAGGGATTTTATAAAAATCGCTTACAGGACTGGTGTTTTTTTGCATTGCGACAAACAGCTTTTCACGCCAAATAGACATCTTGTTCGACATACTGGGAATCAGTTTTTCTCTAGAAATAAAGAAACTGATATCCATTAAATTATATTCTAGTCCTAAGCTATCGAAAGCTTTCTCTAATGCCTTAGGTACATCCGGTTCTTCTTTAAAACCATAATTCAGACCTATTCTATAGAAGCCCTTGTCCAGTATTTCTGTCTCCATCCTATTTTCTTCATCCACATAAGGAATTTCAGAAACTCTGATCGTTACCAGCAAGTTACGTTCATGAAGAACCTTGTTATGTTTTAGGTTATGTAAAAGAGCATGCGGTACGACTTGGGGTGTGCCCGTTAAAAATACTGCATTGCCGCTCACATTTTGAGTTGTACCTCCTATGTGTTCAAGAAAAGTATTAAGCGGGAGCGTATCTTTTTGCAATTTTGCTTGAAGAATTTCTCTACCTTTTTTCCAAGTCATCATTAAGATGAAAACGTTCATGGCAATAAATACCGGCACCCAACCCCCAATAAGAATCTTGAGAAGATTAGAACTCAGTAAGATCAAGTCGATAAAGACAAAGGGAATAATAAAAAGTAATACTTTCCATGTCTTCCATTTCCAATAACTGTAAGCGAGAAAAGCCACCAATAACGTGTCACAGAACATGGTCACTGTCACTGCCAAGCCATATGCTCCTGCCAGACTACTACTCGTTTCAAATATTAATACCAGAATAGTAATAGAAATAAATAACAGCCAATTGAGTAATGGAATATAGATTTGCCCAATTTCTGAGTCAGAGGTATGTAAAATGGTTAAGCGAGGTAAAAATCCCAGTTGAATTGCTTGCTTCGCCATGGAAAATATACCGCTGATTAATGCTTGAGAAGCGATTACTGCGGCGGCTGTTGCAAGAATAATCATCGGATATAGAAGTGCGGAGGGGAGAAGCAAGTAAAAGGGATTTGTGATTGTCGTCGGATCCCGTAACAGCAATGCTCCTTGTCCTGCATAATTCAGTATTAAACATGGTAGAACAATTAAAAACCAACCCAACCGAATCGGTAAAATTCCAAAATGTCCCATATCTGCATATAAGGCTTCTCCACCTGTAACTGTTAGAACTACAGCTCCCATCACGAAAAATGAAATAACAGGATTATTGATTACAAACAAAAAAGCCCAATGCGGGCTAAGTAATGCGAGAACAAACGGACTTTGAATAATACTGCTGATACCTATGGCACCAATCGAAAGGAACCATATCAATGTTATGGGACCAAAAAACTTCCCCATTACTGCAGAACCATGTCTTTGCACAGCAAAGAGTGCAATTAAAATTCCAATACTGATTGGAATGACGAAGTGATCAAAAGCTGGCGCGGCAATTGAAAGACCCTCTACTGCTGAAAGCACCGAAATGGCCGGGGTAATAATTCCATCTCCAAAAAATAAAGATGCCCCCAAAAAACCCAAGATAATGATGATCAGTTTTTTTCGGGGAGAGAGACCCTCTTGGCGAAGATTGAGGGCCAATAAAGCCATAATTCCCCCTTCACCATTGTTATCTGCTCTCATAATGACCAATACATATTTAATGGAAACAATTAATGTAATGGTCCAGAAGATTAAGGACAGAATCCCAAGAATATTAATTTCGTTAATCGGTAATCCACGGGTTGCGTGAAAACTTTCTTTTAAGGCATATAAAGGACTCGTCCCTATATCACCGAATACCACGCCTAATGCAGCTAGCGTCAATGCGGGTACTGCCGGCTTACTCACTTTATTTTGCATATTGTGCAAATCAAAAAACTGACAAGCTTACAATTTTATCATTAGAGTTATCATGAAATTGCTCATACATAAAAAACCATGCCTTTTAAGAATCTAATAGCTTTTCTATCTAAGCCTGCACCATATGAGTGCTGAATTAAGTATTCTGAAAGTGGAAATTTCTACCTGGGAATAACATATCTTTATTTAAATAATTAAAAACAATTAGTTATGTCTTTTATAAAAGTCCATCTATGATTAGTTGGGCTTTTTTATGGATTTTTATCTTCCACGAAAATTATTTCACAACTTTTACCTAGGACTTGATAAGTCCATGTGAATTAATCAGATCAACAGGTTTTAGGATGCTCTTTGAGCATCACCCTGTAACCAATTCACAATATTCATCGGAAAGTTTTAATAGTCCCATATTTAACTAAAAGGTGTTTATTCAAGGCTAATACAAAACACAACAAAGATTCACTTAGGCTGAAAGCAAGATGAGTTATATTTTTTAAATGGCAGTTTCAATCCTAAAGCGTTTGAGTAGAGATTTACAGGAATAATAGGTGTGCACATCATATAGTGTCTAACTATCCTGCCAGGTAGTAATAACGAGGCTATTTCTGGGCCTCAATTAGAGCTGTGTTTAAAATAAAAAAGGGGTTTTTTTATGAATTCCACGACAAGCAACATAGCATTTAAAGGTAACGATCGCCTATTGTTTGGCATCATCATGGGGGTCATAGCCTTTTGGCTGTTTGCCCAAACGACTTTAAATATCGCACCCGACATGAGTCGTGACCTTGGTATGACAGCCAATAGTATGAACATCGCTGTGGCAATCACAGCCCTGTTTTCTGGGATCTTCATCGTCGTTATGGGTGGGCTAGCCGACCGAATTGGCCGCATGAAGATCGTGCGGATTGGTTTCTATCTCAACATCATTGGCTCTCTGCTCGTTGGTCTGACACCAACAGGTGACCTTACTCTACCGGTCCTGTTGGTCGGACGCGCGCTGCAGGGGCTTTCGGCAGCGTGTATCATGCCAGCCAGCTTGGCAGTTGTGAAAGCCTATTGGGACGGTGCAGAACGTCAACGCGCCATCAGTATGTGGTCGATTGGCTCGTGGGGCGGTTCTGGCTTGTGCGCATTGTTTGGCGGCCTGATGTCGCAAAACTTTGGCTGGCGCTCCATCTTCTTCGTGTCAATTGCAGTTTGCATATTGGGCCTGTGGATGATGCGTGGTACACCGGAGAGCAAGGCTGAAACCAAGGGTGATTATAAATTTGATCTACCCGGTGTACTGACCTTCATGGTCGCTATGGTGGCGTTGCAGGTAGTCGTCACTCAGGGCAATAATTTTGGCTGGGCCAGTCCGTTATCGCTCGGATTGATCGCTATAACAGTGGTGGTTGGTGCCCTTTTTCTAAAAATTGAATCGAAGTCGCCCAATGCTTTCTTCGACTTCAGCCTGTTTAAGAACGCCACTTACACCGGTGCAACAATCTCTAACTTCCTCCTCAATGCAGTAGCTGGCACGCTGATCGTATCATTGCAATTGGTGCAATTTGGCGGAAATATGACGGCTCAGGCCGCAGGTATGCTGACCTTAGGTTATGCAATTGCAATTATCGCTTTCATTCGTGTCGGCGAGAAATTATTGAAACTTTATGGTGCGCGTAAGCCGATGATCTGGGGTTGCCTCATCACCGGCTTGTCGATTGTACTGCTGTCACCGGCTAATCTGCTTCTGACAGACTATAAGATCCTCGCCATCATCGGCTATTCGTTATTTGGTGTAGGTTTGGCTTTCTATGCCACCCCATCTACCGATGCGGCCCTAGCCAACTTGCCTGATGCACAGGCTGGTGCGGGTTCAGGCATCTACAAAATGGCCTCATCGCTCGGTGCCGCCTTTGGCGTAGCGATCTCAGCAGCGATTTTCACTGCATTCAGCGCCAACAATGAAAGCATTATGTGGCTGGAAGGGGTGATTACATTTTCCGGTCGGCAGGACAACCTGGCCGTACGTGAGGCTGCAATCATGGCACTAGGGTTTAACGTACTCATGATCGTTGTTGCTATTATATCAATCATGCTCACAGTACCAAAAGGTAAGAAAACTTAAGATTTAGATTCTTGGAATGCACAAGTTTGAGAGGATTAAAGGGGGCACATAGATGCTGATTGCCCCTATTCTTTATGGGATTGTAAGTACTATGAGGCGCTCTTTAATGTACCCTCCATCTGCCCCACGAGACCCATGTTATAACCAGGTTAATGCTGCAGCCAGCATGGCTTCCAAACCAGTTTTTACGGTCGGATCTAGTTCTATTTTAAATAAAGATGAGTGGTTGGCAGGAATTTGAGCCACGGTATTGTTTTGTACTGCCTGTTCCCATTGGCTCGCCTCTGTAGAACCTACAAACCAGAACACATAAGGAACGCCCCATTTACGGCCAAAGTAACTGAAATCTTCACTGGCGGTGACAGGTGCTGTGACATAAGCCTGTTCGGCAAAAAAATCGATAAAACTTTGTTCCAGCTTGGCGGTTGCCTGTAGATCATTTTCAGTGACAGGATAACTGTTTATAAACTTGATCTCAGGATCATTTGCACCTGAAGCGTGACTTTCGCAAGTACAGATGCGTTGGACCGAATTCAGCATCTTATCGCGGACAGAATCTTTATAACTGCGCATATTCAATTTCATTACTGCAGTATCAGGAATAATATTTTCTTTGGTTCCTGCTTGAATGCTGCCAATGGTTAACACCGCACTCTCTTGGGGGGATATTTCGCGGGAAACAATGGATTGTAAGCGCACTGCGCTATAGGCTGCCATCATGACAGGATCAATCGAATTCTGCGGCATCGAACCATGTGCTCCCCGACCATGAAAAGTAATGTGTAAACTATCACCCGCAGTTAAAATGGCGCCCGCCTTATAGCCCACCGTGCCGGCCTTTCCTACCATCACATGCTGTCCCAAAATAATATCGGGCTTAGGAAATTTATCTTGCATGTCTTCAATCATGGCCAATGCACCTTGGGCAACCTCTTCACCTGGTTGAAATACTAGCATCAAGGTTCCGCTCCAGGCTTCTTTATGCTGGGACAGAATTTTTGCAACGCCCATGAGCCATGCAACATGTAAATCATGTCCACACATGTGAGAGATCTCGGTTTTAACTCCTTCAGCAGTTTGGCCTGTGGCTTGACTCGCATAAGGCAGGCCAGTTTTTTCTGGCATCGGCAGTGCATCCATATCTGCCCTTAGCATGACCGTATGACCAGTGCCATTGGACATGAGAGCTACAACACCAGTGACACCAATTTTTTCATGAATTTCATAGCCTAAAGGTTGTAGATACTCTGCCACTTTTTCAGCAGTTCTGAATTCCTGCATGGAAAGTTCAGGATTCTGATGGAAATCTTTATAAATATCGGTGAGTTCTGGAATTAGTTCTATAATTGATTTTTCCAGTGCTTTCATTGGCTTGTTCATCGCACTATCCTTTTAAAATTGGTTTTATTGAGAGCTGAAAAACGGATTGATCATCATTGCTACTGATTAAAACTTTAAATAACTAAGGCTTGAATCAGTGCATTATTTCTAGATCATTTTGTGTGGTTTTCGTGAATGAATTAAAGCTGTTAATAGGTCATATTTTTCTCGGAAGTCGCTGAGTTCTGCTTTGATCACAGATTGGCTCTGTGTTGCACAAACATTTAAAAGTTAAAGCTACCCTAAGCTACTCAAATTTAAGTGGCAACTTGAGCGTGAGGTCTGCCTAATTCGGTAAATTTTTAAGGTACTGCCACACGTGCATGGATTTCATTGATCTTGCTTTGAAAGATCCTTGCGCTGAGTTTGTTTCCTGAGAAGCCCTGCTTCGTAAGATTTGATGCAATGTATTCTTTTTGGTGGAATGACTGCATGTGCTTGCCGACCTGCAATTACTTGACGGCATTATAATTATAGGGTGTGGGTCTAATATTTATTCTGACTATCTGGACATCAGCAGGTAGGCTGAATATGTTGATATTTTCTAATCTTATAATGAGTTTAATTCATTAAAGATTATTTTGTAGCCTATACCAAATAATAGTTATTACTTCCTAAAAGGATAAAATATAAATGCTTTATAAAAAATTTTCATCTCCTCTATAGGATTCAATTTGCGCAGACTAAAGTCAATTTTCTAAGTGAATCTTTAAGTTTTCTTCAATACATATTTTTATTAGTTATTGTATTTTATAATTTTTATATAATTTATCAGACAAATCCTAAAACTTTATTCTTAACCATTTTATAGTGGCTTAATTGAATTGAAATATCAAAGATTAGGTAGCCAATTTTTCTATCTTAGAGCACTTTTTAATATCTGCAGACCACTAAACATGAATTTAATTCATCTTTTGGTTAAGTAAAATCATTTTTATTCATGTGGTGATTTAGGTATAAATCACTCCATACAGAAATTCATGTTTTATATCAGAAATTAGGTAGCGCATCATCATGAGTAACAAATTTGCATGTTCAATTCAACGCATTCGTTTTGACGAAAACTATGCACCAGCGAATAACACACGTTTAACCACAAACTTCGCTAATCTAGCACGTGGTGAAAGCCGCCAAGAAAATCTGCGCAGAACCTTAGCGATGATCAATAACCGCTTTAACAGCTTGGCAACCGTGGATAATCCAAAAGGCGATCGTTACTCACTTGAGATTGATATTATCTCGGCTGAAATCGATATTGAAGGCAATGGCAACACTTTCCCATTTATTGAAACGCTGAAAAGTACCATTACCGATCATTACACCAATGAACGTATTGAGGGCATGATCGGTAACAGTTTCTCATCTTATGTACGTGACTATGACTTTAGCGTTGTATTACCGCAATTAGGCTGTAAAACCAATGAAAAGCCTGAAGACTTCGGTGACTTACACGGCAAGCTGTATCAACATCTTGTAAGTTCTGAAGTGTTCAAAGCTGAATTTAAAAAACAACCGGTGATTTGCTTAAGTGTTTCAACATCTAAGACGTATTTCCGTACTGCAAATGTGCATCCTGTACTGGGTGTAGAATATAAAAATGATGAATATTCACGTACTGATGAATACTTCGCGAAAATGGGTTTAAGCGTTCGTTATTTCAAGCCTGAAAATGGCAATGCACCTTTAGCATTTTACTTTGCAGGTGATCTATTACGTGATTACACAGACTTTGAGTTAATCAGTGCGATTAGCACCATGGAAAGCTTCCAAAAGATTTACCGTCCTGAAATCTATAACACCAATTCACCAGCAGGCGTGGTGTATCAACCCAGCTTGAACTATCAGGATTTTTCACTGACACAAATTGTATATGACCGTGTTGAACGTAGTCAGTTAGCCGTGAAGCAAGGGAAGTGGACGGAAGCAAACTTTATCAAGCCGTATAAAGACATTCTTGACCAATGGGCTGCTGAGTTCACGGCCAAAAATACTGCCAACCAACAACACGCTGCTTAATTCACCGTAAATACAGATAGAAGATTAGATATGGCTATTTTACTCCCAACATCTACTGCTGGCAGCTTACCAAAACCCTCTTGGTTGGCAGAACCTGAAAAACTTTGGTCACCTTGGAAATTAGAAGGCCAAGAATTGCTAGATGCAAAACAAGATGCATTACGTTTGTCGCTACATGAGCAGCAACAAGCGGGTATCGATATTGTCAGCGATGGTGAACAAACCCGTCAGCATTTTGTGACGACGTTTATTGAGCATCTTGAAGGCGTGGATTTTAATCAACGTGAAACGGTAAAAATCCGGGATCGTTATGAAGCAAGGGTACCATCTGTTGTCGGTGAAGTTTCTCGTCAAAAGCCTGTGTTTGTTGAAGATGCTAAATTCTTACGTTCATTGACAGATCAACCAATTAAATGGGCACTGCCTGGCCCTATGACGATGATCGATACTTTATATGATGGTCACTACAAAAGCCGTGAAAAACTGGCTTGGGAATTTGCCAAGATCTTGAATCAGGAAGCACGTGAGCTTGAAGCGGCAGGTGTGGATATCATTCAGTTTGATGAGCCTGCATTTAACGTGTTCTTTGATGAAGTGAATGACTGGGGTGTCGCGACTCTAGAACGTGCGCTTGAAGGTCTGAAATGTGAAACCGCAGTGCATATTTGCTATGGTTATGGTATTAAAGCCAATATCGATTGGAAAAAAACATTAGGCTCAGAATGGCGTCAATACGAAGAGGCGTTTCCAAAACTGCAGCAGTCTAAACTCGATATTATCTCACTTGAATGTCATAACTCACGTGTACCGATGGATTTGATTGAACTGATTCGCGGCAAGAAAGTGATGGTGGGTGCCATTGATGTCGCAAGTAACACGATTGAAACAGCAGAGGAAGTGGCAAATACATTACGTAAAGCACTTCAATTTGTAGATGCAGACAAACTCTATCCTTCAACCAACTGTGGTATGGCGCCACTCGGTCGCCAAGTGGCTCGTGGCAAACTGCATGCCCTGAGTGCTGGTGCTGAGATTATTCGTCAGGAATTATCTCGCTAATTACAGTGAATCCATGATGCCTTCCAAGGGGGGAGGCAACATGGAATTTATACAAAAGTTGAATGATGGAATACGGTGATGGTTGAAGCGACAGACTTTAAAAATGCAATGTCTTTATTAACAAGTGCAGTCAATGTAGTGACCACGACGGGTGAGTCGGGTCGTCATGGTTTTACCGCATCTGCGGTGTGTAGCGTGACCGATACACCACCGACATTATTGGTGTGTATGAATAAATCATCCCGTTCACATGCAAATTTTGTAGAGAATAAAGTGCTGTGTGTGAATGTATTAAGCGCAGAGCAAGAGCATCTTTCTAATGTATTCGCATCCTCAAAATTCAGTTCGGAAGAGCGTTTTGAACAGGGTAAATGGTCGGCTTTAGAAACAGAATCTCCTGTACTTCAAGATGCACTGGTGAGCTTTGATTGTGAAATTGGGCAGATCCAAGAAGTTGGCACACACACGATTTTTATCTGTCCGATTGTTGCTATCAAAAAAAATCAAGAAGATCAGGCCTTAGTCTATTTTAACCGCGCTTATCATCAGGTTGGTGAAACAGAAACTGCTTAAATCTATTTTTAAAGTTGGTATTACGTGGAACTTATTATTTTTTTAGCCATGGGTGCACTGGCAGGATTTGCACTTGGGTTCTTTGGCGTGGCTAGGGGCTGATCATTGGGCACTGTTGCAAATCGGGAATATCATCGATTCATATCCTTATTTGCAACAGTGCCAATTTTTACATATTGAAATTTTGCTATAGCCATCAGATTCCATTCTTTTAAATTTGCAGAAATAATTTCATCATCACAAATATTTTCAATAAAAAACAATAAATTAAATAGTTGCTTAATTTCATAAATGTATATATAGTGTATATACATTTTATTTGTATTAGTGCCTTTGGGAATAAATATCTTATGACTGATCAACCCAAAAAAATAAAGGCCAACAGAAAAGATGGGCAACTCTTAATTCGCATTAACAGCACTGAACGTGATGAGTTCATTCAATTATGTGAAGCCATGGACACCAGTGCCGCTAGAGAATTAAGAAAATTTATCCGTAGTTTTATGAAAAAAAACCAGTCAGCGGATATTCATACCAAGGAGTGACATTATGTCGAAGCAAGTTAAAATCTTGAAACAGAAGATCAAAGCACGTCTTGAAAAGATTTCAAAACACAAAAACAAGTTAAATAAGTTCAAAAAACAGCTTAAAAAACAGAAGTAAGAGCTTATTTAGCGAGGGTTAGCCTCACTAGGCCTAAGCATCAAATATAAAAAAGCTCAATGTCCTGTTGGGCTTTTTTATTGCCTGAATTTCACTTTTTTTAAAAAAATGGGAGCTATAACTGAACCGCCCCTCGAAAATTGGACATTTTTAGTCTTTAATACGCTTTTTTGCTTCGTCATGAACCATGCTATCAGCCCGTTTTCCAACGGTAATAAGCAAGATAACAACTTGATCATCTTTGACTTGATAGACCAGTCTTAGTCCAGCTTTTAACAGTTTAATTTTATAGCAGCCAGCAAGATGTCCTCTAAGCGTATCCTTCGGAATAATGCCCATTATGTTCAATAATAGCTCAAATATTCTATTTAATTGTCATTAAACCGGATTCTGGCATGGTGATATACGGAAAATTTGGACGAATTAAAAAGCCTGCAAAAGCAGGCTTTTCAGTGTCTGGTTTGGAGTTAACTATTTTTCTTTTCTAATTTTTGGGCAACGACTGATTCACATTCTAATTGGTGGAAGCTGATCAGATCTGCCGATGTACTTAACTTGCCATTTTCACGATCGAAAATAAAAGAAACAGAACATTTTTGATTTGCCTGATTGGTGATTTGAACACCGTAATACCAGATTTCAGCATCGCTAATCACTGCGATGTTTTTAGTCTCACCTAACTTTTCTTTTAATACCGCCTGAGTTGGGGTGCTGATTGCACTAGCAATAAAATCTAATGAAACAGGTTTGTGCTCAGTGATTTTAGAGGTGATTTCTGGACTAAACAATTGGTAATCATTACTCATTAACTGTTCATGATTATGTGCGTTTGCCAGTGATGCTACGGATAGTGCTAATGTCAGCGTGATTAACTTGGTTTTCATATTGTATTCCCATGATTCGAATATTTTAAAGTTTGAGTTTCTTTTAAATTTATAAAATCATATACGATCTTAAAAATAACAAAGGGTCTGGAGATAGAATCTCATTTTTTTGTTTCACTCTGATGGGCAATGCTGTTCCAGATCTTTAAGGGTTTTTGGACCAATATGTCCGAGACAGTTTATTTAAGTTAGGCTGCCAGTTTAGATTTATACGTGACATAAAAAAATCTTCACCATAAAAAACGGATGCTATTAATCAGTATCACAGTTCAATTGGGGAGATAATTTTGAAGTTTAATGGATATGTTATTTTAGTTACATTAGATTACATTTTTATGATTATATTATATTATTATTTTTGTGGTGAAAAATCAATCAACAAGTGGTTTAATCAGCTTCAGAATAACAATAAGTAAATATAGAAAGAGAAGGGTAACAGAATTTTAATTCTCTAATTTTTTGTTATAAAGACGCTCAAAGAAGTAAATAAAGGATTAGAGAGTTATGCTTTTTTATCCAATTCATTACACTTTCCATTGTATAAATCATATGAAGCGTGGGTACAGAATCTGCACTTTTTTGTGTTATTCCTAACTAGAAATGTCCTACATAGATATTTCCAAATCAAGCACACGATTCAGCAATCATATTTGATTTTACATATATCTAGAAAATCTTTAAAGATATTTTTAATATTCGGCCGTATATATAAAATGCCTATTATTTTAGATAAATTTAGATGATTTTTCATTTATTATTTAACTATGAATCTCCACATTACCACTGTTAGATTTTAACGAAAATTAAAAAATAACCCATATATAACACACACTATAAAGAAAATTTATTTTTAAATTAATATTTATTTAATAAATTAAAGTGGACTTTTATGATTTTTTTTAGAGTTAATATATTTCATTTTATTTAAATTTTAACAAATAAATTGGTATTTTTAGTAATAGAGTACTCAACCATTAAGTGCTTTAATTCTTTTACATAAAAACAATAAATAAGTATAAAAAAGCATTGTATGTAAAAATTCTGGGTTTCTAATTTTTCATTATAAAAAATGCTCAAAGAAGCGAATGAAAAGTTAGGGAGTTTAGGGAGTTTAGGGAGTTTAGGGAGTTTAGGGAGTTTAGGGAGTTTAGGATATTAACTAGCATGAAAATTATTAACCGTTTAAAAGAGAAAGAATCAGTTCATTTTTATGAAAATAATGGTCGAATTAAATGAGTTAGATTAACCGATAAAGGACAAAATCACGAAAAGATTAATGATCTCAGTGGAATTATTTTATATAAATCTTTTGAATGTTTATGCCACAACTCCATGTTTGAGTATAAAAAACATACAATTGTTAATAATCAAACTTTATATTAACTAATTAGGTTACTTTAAATGAATGCTTTAGAAGAACGTTTACCATCATTTATGACTAAATTACATCAGTTTGATAGTAATGAAGCACGTAAAAACCAATTAAAAAATGATCTATTTCATATCAATGCTAATCTAAAAAAATTGGCTAGTAATATTGAAAAATCAGTACATAATCTAGTTTTTATTGATCTGGATGATTTTTTAACAACACGAGGTTGGAAATCAGAAATTGAGGCTGAAAAAAATAAGACCTACAAAAAAAGTAATAACTTTATTAAGTTGTCTCCAATAAGTACATTAAATACAAAAATTTCTTTCTTGGTTGGTCATAACTTAGTTCGAATTCAAGATCATTGTATTGAATTATCTTTTAAAGATGTAGTTCTACAGAGTGCTATTCATACAGCTAAGCTAGGTATAGAAATTAATAATGGTAAGTCAATCGACGAACTTGAGGATTGTTTGAAGAAATTTCAGATGATAAAAAGTAAGTTAGAAGAGTCAATAGTGAAACTGGATTTAAGTCAAATTAATTTAGAAACATTTAAAGCTAATTTAAATAGCCGTAAAAAACAGCCTAATTTACGTGAAGCAATTATAAAAATTTTGGAAACTATTTAATTTTATAGATTATCTAAAATTAACATACTAAACGTTATACGAAGTCAAAAAAGCGTGGATCCTTAGACCCACGCTTCATATGATTTATACGATGGAAAGTGTAGTGAATTGGATAAAAAAGCATAGCACTCTCATCCTTATTTACTTCTTTACTCTTTTTATAACAAAGAATTAGAGAGCTAAATTTCAAATACACCCCTAAAATCTATACCAGCTCGGAAATGATCTCTGCCAACACGGCATCTGCTTGCGAAGTACTTTTGACAGCAGAAATTTCCTTTTTAACTTTAGTGAGGGATTTCCCTGTTTCTTTAAAAGAAAAAACGGTTTTATTTCCTATGAGGATTAGAGGGGTGAGATTAGAGACTTCACCTATTTTTAAGAATAGCTCTGCCACTCTGACTTGATGAGTATAAATAGATCGTAAATTTTTAGTAATTTCTAAAGCAATCCGTTTATTCATAAATATATCCATTAATTTTATTGAACACTTTAATTCTTATAAATCCAATCTTAGCAGAACCAGTATCGATGAGTAAATGCCAAAAATTTGTGCATTATTGCGCTTAAAAAAAACTTTTTATTGCTGATAGAGTAAGGCTTTCAGCTTTTAAGCATGTTTAGAAATATAGAGTAAATATTATTGTTTTATTCTCAGGGTCCAACAAAATCAGAGTTCAAAAGAGATGAAACGAGGTGAGTTTTTAGGGCAGGATCATGAACGTATGTATGAGTTTGATCATTGAATAGCCACCGATTTTGTAGACACCTTTTAGTTAGATAAAATAGCTAATTAACGAGGTGCTTATGAGCAGTAAACGATACCCTGAAGAGTTCAAAATTGAAGCAGTAAAGCAAGTTACCGAGAAAGGCCATAGTGTGGCCGAAGTTGCTGCACGTTTAGGAACTACCACCCATAGTCTGTATGCCTGGATTAAACGTTATGATCCACAGCAACCCAAGACAACAGAGTATGGTGATCCGCTTGCAGAACTGGCGAAGCTAAAAAAAGAGCTGCAAAGGGTCACCGAAGAAAGGGACATATTAAAAAAGCTGCGGTGTACTTCGCAAGCCAGTCCAAATGAGGTACGCCTTTATTCAGGACAACCAGCATATATGGCCTGTTCGTCGTTTATGTTCAACTCTGGATGTTCATCATAGTGGTTATTATGCATGGTTAAAGCAACCCATCAGTAAAACTGCGAGGAAACGGCAACAGCTTTCGGGATTAATTAAACAGTTCTGGCTAGAATCTGGCGGAGTCTACGGCTATCGCAAGATCCACTTTGATCTGAAGGATTTTGGTGAAAGCTGTGGGATTAATCGAGTACACCGGCTGATGAAAGCAGATGGACTGAAATCACAGCGTGGCTATCGTAAACCCAGAGCTCATGTAGGTACTCCATCTGTTATTGCCGCAAATACTTTAGATCGACAGTTTAACCTAACTCATCCCAACCAACTGTGGGTCACTGATATTACTTATATTCGTACTCATGAGGGATGGCTGTATCTTGCAATTGTAATTGACCTGTTTTCTCGTCTTGTTGTGGGCTGGTCGATGAAATCCAGAATCACGACAGACCTGGTTTTAGATGCATTACTAATGGCTTTGTGGCGAAGGAATCCAAAGAAGAAGGTTCTGATCCATTCTGATCAAGGTAGCCAATACACCAGCCATGAATGGCAGACATTTCTCAAGCATCATAATCTTGAAAGCAGTATGAGTCGGCGTGGAAACTGCCATGATAATGCTGTTGCCGAGAGTTTCTTTCAGTTGTTAAAACGAGAGAGAATCAAGAGGAAAATATATTCATCAAGAACTGAAGCTAGGTCGGATATCTTTGAATATATTGAGATGTTCTACAATTCAAAACGCAGACATGGTTCCAATGGTCAGCGTTCTCCATTAGATTATGAAAAGGCCCATCAAAAGATGGTTATGTGTGTCTAGAGTTTTGGTGGCTATTCACTTTAGTAGATATCGCTCACGACGCTTAATCGTATTCCAGCCTTTCGTGACACTAATAATATCTACAGGATTGGATTTTAAAATTGGTTGATCATCTGTTGAATACAGTACATGCATGTACTTCCATATGGTACCCAATAAAGAAATAGATCCATTCGCCGATGAGAGGCTGAATTTAGTAACATCAATAAATTTATCCAGCACCTCTTCTTTTGATATTTCGAATAGTTTTTTATTAGACCACCCTAAATACAAATCAAAATACTTATGATACTGACGAATGGTTTTAGGCTTAAAGTCATTACGACCAATATAAATATCTAATGCCTCATTTACAGTTAGATCTAATGGACCTTTACCGTTTTTAACATTTTTAGGTTTTATATACTCATTATTTGAAATCTGCGCCAATATTTTTTGAGCTTTGGCTCGAGCATTTGTATGTGGGATATCTGAAGTCTTGCCGATCGTTACACGAAACAGCTCCCCTGAATGACGTCGTTCAATAATGTATGTTTTACTTTTAGTAGTTACACGAACAGCAAAACCTATCAATTCAGAGTCGCGATATATTTTTTGACCTTTTTCAGTCAATGGAATAGCATCAACATTAGATTTGTTGAGTTTCATGGTTCAATCCGATTTTAGCGAATTATGATTTAAGCATGTTTCCCAACAGTCTATAAATAGTCTACAAGCCATTTTTTGCAACAATAAAAACCATCAAAAATACATACTAAGTAATTGTTTTTTAAAAATATTTATAAAATTAAAAACCCACAGTAGTGTTATAGAAAAAGTAGAATCCTGCAAGTTTATGTTGGATGGGTAATGAGAGCATAGATATATAAACAGATTTATTTTCAATAAGTTAAAAAATAAAGAGTGATCTTGAGTTGTAGCAAAAGGACCCAGGAGCAGTGCAACTTTGTAGAAATTTTTTCAAAATTCAATTATTTCAAAATTTGTATACAGCCTAAAAATCTCTATTTTTCAATAATATATAATACATCCTGAACATGAATTATGCCTGTTAAGTTTCTCTTACTTGATTTAAAATTGTAAAAACAACTCGTTAGTTTGTAGGAGGTTAAACTTATGCCTACAGGTAATAAATCAGCTTATACAGAAAAACAGAAACGATAGGCAAAACATATTTTTGAGAGTGAAAGAGAACGTGGTCTTTCTGAAGAAGATGCGGAACGTATTGCTTGGGCTACAGTCAATAAGCAAGATGGTGGTGGCAAGAAAAAAAGACCTCACCACTAAAAGTAAATAAGTTTTTTGCTTTATGTCAAAGCCCTTTAATTTAGAGCTTTGTTGTGTTCGCCTTACATGTTATGTGGGTTATTTACCGCTTATCGTAAAGTAAAATAGAATAAATAGATTTGCATTTTGTGATGTTTAGCCAATGGCACTGGACGACTGAAGAAGATCGGTCAAAAAGTTTTTAGCAGTCAAACAGAAGCTGATATTTTTATTGCAGAAAGTTACGGAGAATTTTTTAGGGATGCAGAGGTGATTTTATTCAAATGATGACTAACTTCCCGCCTCATAACTGATTATTTACTTTATACAATAAACTTTCTCTTAGAAAACTTCTTTTATTTTTCAAAATACTTTTTACATCCTTCAAAAAATTCCTCATTAAAATTCATCGCTGGATCGTCTTTATCATCATCACATTGGTCTACCGACTTAAGCGTGTCCTGAGCATAACGATAACCATTGTATTGCTCTGTACCCTCTTTAAAACCACCAAATTCTTCTGGTTTCATTGAATACTGGAAATATAGAAAGGCTGCAATACCTATAATTGCTAAAACAGCGCTTATGATTTTGAAGGATTTTAAGTTCATTTAATTTATTTTTACCTTTGGATGAAATGATGACAAATAAAATAATCAGGCAGTTTATCTACGAAAACTTTGAAACAATAAAAACCCTGAATACTTGGATTCAAGGCGAGTAAAGCAAAGTTTTATTTCTGTTGTTTTTGTGGATTGGATTGCTGATTTTGTTGATCAGGCTGTGGCTTATTCAATGATTTCTGTTGATCCGGCTGTTGATTATACTGACTTTGCTGCATGGGTTGTTGATTAGCCATTTTTTTATCCTATAGTTTGGAATATGTTGTACTCATAATGACTTTTTTAATTTACTCCTTAAATTTTATTATTCCACACTCTATCTGTTTCAATTTTCTTTCATGTAAGTTTTATTAATGTAAATAATTGATTTAAATTGAATATATTCCTATCTAAATTCACATTATTTACCGAAAGTGTTAGAAATATTATTTTCATTAACAAGCCACTTTTACGCTCAATTACATCACAGTAGCTTTAATTCAAGCCAACACATCTAATCCTGATACAAATTCAGGTCTCTCCTGATGAAGCAGTTCGTCTAGTGGCTTAAGCTCAATCCTGACTTTATCAATAATCATCATGTTATGGGGCTTAAAACCTGAACAACTTACGCACTGAGATTTTGCCAGCTCATCCGCATAAAACTGTAAATCTTTTGTAAGCATCCGCTGAATCCCATTGCTATGTTTTAACGAGGTTCAGGTTTCCAACGATGAGGTAGCAAATCCTCAATTTCTGTGACTTTATGGGTGGGTAGTCTTTTTAGGACATCAC
>NZ_JABERM010000028.1:0-20804 GCF_013004295.1 Acinetobacter sp. ANC 5414 | reverse complement strand
ACAAGTCACTCAACGCCATAAACTCAACAACTTAACGCTTCGCGCTTCGTTCGTTTCCGTCTATCTCGTCGGGATGCAGCGTATTCTATACAGTTTCTAAATGCGCGCAACCCCTAAATTGATATATTTATCACGCATGTCTGTTTTTTCTACAAAATCAGTGAAAAATCATGTTTTTTAGTCATTTTTTATACTTTCTTTAATAAAAAAATTGGTTTTTTTAAATTTTCTTGGAATTTTATATTTTAACTACAGCCATAAATCATCAATCCATCACTTCTTTCTACACCTATATCTATCTTCAAAATTTCAAATCAAGCTATAAACGCTATCTACTTAAATCCCCCACAAACAAGCTAACAATCTACATGAATAACCCTTGCCTATAACCAAGTATATTGAAAGCCTAATATTCATCAAGAATCATTCCATCTTCACGAAGAACGATCATTACTTCAAAAAAGTGATGTTTATAACCATTCGCTGAATAGCAACAATCAAAGAAAAGAGTTGTTTAAGTCTGGTTTTATTTTCCTGTTTGAAAATAATGATGACAACTCAATTTCTATTGCAACTCTTATTATTATTTAGTCGACTGCCTTGTTAGGCCTTGGTGTGGATCTGGCTATGCTTATTGAGCTGTCTAATCACGGCTTTTGAAGTATGCGTGGTGGTAAAAAGCAAATTTAGGCTTCTTGGCTGGGGAAGGTTTGTATCAAGCACATGCTATTCGTTTTAATTTCACTTTCAGCTCATGCAAAACTTATGGCGATATTATTTTAGTTTTAATTGCAGTGGTCAGCGCTTATTTATCTCCACATACGATTATTGGGGCGCGAGAAGGAACCCTTATAACCGTCTTATCTGTCGGCAGCTTCGTCAAAATAATTTTACCCAAACTCAATTTTATTCACCTTAACACTGCAACACATATAACTTCTGAAAAATAATCAAACTCAGTAAAATCTCCTATAACAGGGGATTTTTTACTATCTAGGCAGTAAAAAAGATCAGGTAAATTAAAATTGACTAAATTTTAGATAGAAAAAAAAGAAAGAGATCTCTCCCAAAATCTCTTCCTTGGAGTTGAATCTATAGCTCGATCCATGATGTCATTATTATAGTTATTGGTAAAAATTTAAAAAAAGTCTCTTGGGGAAGAGACTTAAAACTGTGGAGCTTTTGTTATACACGTACCCTCTAGATATGTTTTCTACACGATGTCTAGATGGATAAATCCTATACTTAAGCAAAACAGAATGCAACAGATTTGGAAAAATTTAACTGTTGTTTTTGTAAGGTTTTTTTTGAATTTGCTTATTCAAAATATTAATATACGATATAAAAAATAAAAGCAGGCCAAAGCCTGCTTTTATTTCAATAACTTAAATAAAAATTCAAGAAACCATTAGTCTATGAAGGTCACTTTAGCAATCGCTTTTTTACCTGCCTGAATGATGTATGTTTTGTTCTCATTCACAGAGAAACCCGCATCAACCACTTCCCAATCCACTTTTACAACACCACGCGCCACGGCATCTTTGGCTTGTGCAGCATTTTTGGTTAAACCGGCCGTACGTAAAATAGAGGCAATAAACATTTCACCGCCAAATTCAGCACGTGAAATGGTCACTTCTGGCGTACCTTCTGGCAGCTCACCTTCAGTAATAATATTACCTGCACCTTTATGTGCATTCTCAGCCGCTTCCGCACCGTGGAAACGTTCTACCAACTCTAATGCAAGAATCTTTTTAATTTCTTGAGGATTACGACCTTCTTGCATCTCTTTTAATAACACTGCAATTTCATCCAGTGATTTAAAGCTAAGCAGATCAAAATAACGCTCGATCAAAGCGTCTGGCATTGAAAGGACTTTTTGGTACATCGCACCTGGTGCATCAAACACACCAATATAGTTCCCCAAAGATTTAGACATTTTATTCACGCCATCCAAACCTTCCAGAATTGGAACCGTAATGCAGACTTGCGCTTCCTGATCATAACGCCCTTGCAGCGTACGACCCATCAACAAGTTAAAGGTCTGGTCTGTACCACCCAACTCTACATCTGCCTCAAGTGCAATTGAGTCATAACCCTGTACCAATGGATACAAGAATTCATGAATCGCAATCGGCTGATGGTTGTTATAACGCTTGGTAAAGTCATCACGTTCAAGCATGCGCGCTACAGTTTGCTGAGACGCCAACTGAATAAGATCGGCTGCGGTTTTTTGTGCAAACCATTCAGAGTTAAAACGAACTTTGGTTTTATTCGGATCAAGGATTTTAAATACTTGTTCTTGATAAGTTTTTGCATTTTCCAACACTTGTTCACGCGACAATGGCGGACGGGTTGCACTTTTACCTGTCGGGTCGCCAATCATGGCAGTGTAGTCACCAATCAGGAAAGTTACATCATGACCCAAGTCTTGGAATACTTTTAGCTTGTTAATCAGTACAGTATGACCTAAATGTAAGTCAGGTGCTGTTGGGTCAAAACCCGCTTTAATTTTTAAGGGACGATTTTCTTTGAGTTTCTTTAACAGATCCTCTTCAGAAATAATCTCATGAGTGCCTCGTTGGATGAGGGCAAGTTGTTCTTCAGCCGGCAGGAAATTTGACATCACAAAACCCAATACATCAGTTATACAATTTGTGCGATATACTAACACTTTTTCAGCATAATGCAGGCTTAACTATCATCATGACAGCGATCTATATTGGGGTAATGACTGGCACCAGCATGGATGGCGTTGACATTGTGGCTGCTTCATTTGATCCATTGCAGCTTCATGCCACCCTCACCTTGCCATTTGATTTGGACTTACGTGACGAACTGATGGCGCTGACTTTACCCGGTGACAACGAAATTGATCGCATGGGTAAAGCAGATGTGGCGCTAGCACAAATGATTGGTGGTGGTATTAATGAGCTGATTGAAAAGAACCAGCTAGATCGTAGCCAGATTAAAGCCATTGGCTCACATGGACAAACCATTCGCCACCGTCCTGAGCATGGTTTTACCTTGCAAATTGGTGATCCCAATATCATTACTGAAATGACGCAAATTCCAGTGATTTCAGATTTCCGACGTCGTGATATGGCCGCTGGTGGTCAAGGTGCACCTTTAGTTCCAGCATTTCATCAAGCCTTGTTCCAGCACCCAAGCATTCACCGTGTAATTTTAAATTTGGGCGGCATTGCCAATGTCAGCATGTTACCTGCGGGTAATCCAGATGCCGTATATGGTTTTGATACCGGACCTGCCAATATTTTAATGGATGCCTGGTGTCATCGTTATACCGGTCAACCTTATGATGAAAATGGTAACTGGGCAGCATACGGTCATCCGATTCGCAGCCTGCTTGACCGCCTGCAAGCTCATGAATATTTTTCTAAAGAACCGCCAAAAAGTACCGGTCGTGAAGACTTCAACCTGGAATGGTTAGATGAGCAAATTTCCGATTGGCGCAATGACCTTGAATATAACGAGTTAGAAGATACTCCTGAAAATGTTCAGGCAACCTTATTAAAACTCACCACACGGGCGATTAAAAAAGCCATTTACCGCTCCGATATGGATACCGGTGAAGTCTATGTCTGTGGTGGTGGTGCATATAACTCACATTTACTCGAACAATTGCGCTGGCGTTTGCGCAAACACAATTGGTCAGTTCAAACCACCTCCGCAATTGGCTTAGCGCCGACCTGGGTTGAAGCCACTGCTTTTGCATGGCTGGCGATGCGTTTTATGAATCAACAAAGTGGCAACCTACCCACCGTTACAGGTGCGGCAGGCTATCGTGTTTTAGGTACCATTACAGCTGTATAAACATAAATTATAAAAACATTTCACAATAAAAAGGTCTGCTTCAAGCAGACCTTTTTATTTCTAAAACATTCTTATTTCATCATTTTCTGGGCATTTTCATTTCGAAATGCACGTAAAATTTGTTGGCCAGCACGACCTGTTGGACTCAAACCTAAACGATTTTGCTCTTGACGAATGGCCTGACGGGTTTTATCTCCAATCAAGCCATCGGCTGCACCAATATCATAGCCTTTATTCAATAAAAACTGCTGGATTTCGCGGCGTTCAGCACGCGATGTTCCCGGATCATCGGTTGGCCAAGCCTTACTGAACCCACCCTGACCCTGTAAACGATCGGATAAATGTGCAATCGCCAAAGCATAACTTTCTGCCGCGTTATAACTATATATAGCATCGAAATTTTTAAAGACTAAAAATACCGGGCCATTGGCACCTGCAGGTGCCATTAATCCAGCCGGACTGCTGTCAGATAAATTTCCCTGAATTAAGGGACTGCCATCAGCACGAACTACACCACGACTCACCCAGCTACTTAAAGATTTTTTATTGCGACGCCCTTCTCCATTGATGGACATACCTTCAGGAATACGAACTTCAAAGCCCCACGGCATGCCGGTTTGCCAACCGCGTTTTTTCAAGAAATTTGCGGTCGAAGCCAAAGCATCGGTGGTGCTAGAAACCAAATCACGACGGCCATCGCCATCAAAATCAACCGCCAGCTCTTCATAAGCTGAAGGCATAAACTGGGTATGACCAAATGCACCGGCCCACGAGCCTTTCATTTGCTGCTCGGTTAAATCACCACGTTGTAAAATTCGCATCGTGGTAAAAAATTCTCCACGGAAAAAGCTTTGACGACGACCTTCACAACTTAAAGTGCCCAAAGCCTGCAATAAAGGATAACTTCCGGAAATATCACCAAAATTACTTTCCACACCCCACACTGCCACCACTGTTTCAGCCGGAACGCCATAAGTTGCTGCAACGCGATTGAGTACATCTTGATGCTGGGCTAATTTTTGACGTCCCAGTTGCACACGTTCCTCATCAACCAGACCGGATAAATAATCCCAAATTGGCGTAGAAAATTCAGGCTGGTAATTTAATTTTTCAATGACGGAATAATCAGGCGTTAAATTTTGCGTATAGCGGTCATAGGTCGACCCATTCACCCCCGAAGTCATGGCTTGAGTACGTAAATTGGCAATACATTGCTGAAAATTATTTTGCGGGCTAAAAATTTGATTTGTAGGCGTAGTTGGAGTCACTGTGACACGTTGGCCATTAATAATCAGCTCAGCATTGGCTTGAGTTATTGCAAGAAAAACTGAACCTAAAACGAAAGCTAAGCGACGCATAGTATCCCTGACGGCATTTGAATTTAAATTATGTTTTTACCATACCACCATCAGTCGTTAATTTCTGAATCAAATCGTAAATTTAAATTCATTTTTCTTCATTTTAAATTCATATTCTGTTTTTAAATTTAAAAAGTTATCCACAAGACCTGTTTTTTAAAACTTTTAAATTCAAAATACTCGAAATATGAATTTAAATTTATTATTTTAAATTTAAATTACATTTTTAAATTTAAACATATTGTGGATAAGTTAATCCCTTTTGTTTTTATGCTCTTAAATACCTAAGACTTTAAATTCAAAACTCTATTTTTAAATTTAAAAGTTTAAATTCATATTTTCCCAAATACTTTGAATTCATATTTTTTAAATTCAAATACACCGGTTTAAATTTAAATTCATATTATTTTGAATTTATTTTTTATCTTTTGAATTTAAAAATTTCTGCATTGTTTTACCGCACTAAAACTTAAATACAGCACAATTCTATTTGTTTGTTTTTTATGCAGTCTATTTATAAAGGATTGTACAAATTACATACAGTTATTTTTTATTCTGTTCCGATAAACGGTGCATAAGCCCAAAAGAGGCGCAATCATGCCCGAACTTCAGGCATAAAAAAAGCGGTCATTGGCATGACCGCTTTTTTATCATTCAATCGAAGGATTAAATGCTCATATCTTGAGTTAATGCCAAAGGTTCTGGCAAAATTTTCGCCAATTGACGGCATAAAGTGGTTAATTCAGCGCTGTTGTTTGGCATCAGCGTGATATGACCAATTTTACGGCCTGTACGTTCAGTTTTGTTATACAGGTGCAAATGGGCGCCATTTAAAGCCAAGACATCTTCAGATTTTGGATGCTTGCCAATAATGTTCACCATCACTGTTGGACGAACCACTTCAGTTGAGCCGAGGGGTAAACCCGCAACTGCACGAATGTGGTTTTCAAACTGCGAGCAGACAGCGCCTTCAATGGACCAGTGACCTGAGTTATGCACGCGAGGTGCCATCTCATTGGCATACAAGCCTTTGTCCGTCACAAACAATTCAAGCGTTAACACACCGACATAATTCAAATGATTCAGCAGGCGAGTGATGTAGTCTTGCGCCACAGGTTGTAAATCTGCACTATTAGGTGCAGGAACAATTGAATGTGACAAGATCCCATTGTGATGGTGATTTTCAGCCAATGGCCATGTTTTCACATCACCATTTTGACCACGCACCGCAATAATCGACACTTCACGTGAAAACGTTACAAAGCTTTCAGCAATCAATGAACCGGCAGGCCCGAGTTCCGTCCACGCTTGTTCAATTTGATCTTGTGTACGAAGAACGAATTGACCTTTACCGTCATAACCGCCAGTAGCAGTTTTTAAAACAATTGGCAAACCTAATTCAGCAACCGCAGCTTTTAAGCTCTCTAAAGAATTGACTGCTTTATACGGCGCAACCGGAATTGCCAGTTCATCAAATAACGCTTTTTCCAGCAAACGGTTTTGCGCAGTCGCCAAAGCCTGACGTGGCGGATGCAGTTCTTTTTGCTTAGTTAAAACATCAACATCTGCCAGCGGTGTATTTTCAAACTCCAGGCTGAATACATCTGCACTATTGATAAAATCTTGTAAGCCATTTTCAGCTTTGGTCGAAATCACCTGACCCATCGCGGCGGAAGGGCAATCTGTATTGGCTTCAAAGAAAGTGCATTGAATATTCAGCGGTAGGGCAGCTTGTGCCATCATACGGCCGAGTTGACCACCACCAAAAATACCGATGGTTTTATCCATAACGTGTGTCCCGTTTTAAGCTTGGCTTTAGATTTGACCAGGAATATTTTTGCTCGCCACTTTTTCAGTTTGCGCAGCACGGAATTCAGCAACATTTTTTGCAATTTCAGGACGTGTTAAACCTAAAATTTGTGCTGCCATAATCGCGGCATTGGTTGCACCAGCAGGACCAATCGCCAAAGTACCCACTGCAATACCTGCAGGCATTTGCACAATTGAAAGCAATGAATCTACACCATTCAAGATTGAAGATTTTACGGGTACACCCAGCACCGGTAAATCAGTTTTTGCTGCACACATCCCTGGTAAATGCGCTGCGCCACCTGCACCGGCAATAATCACCTGAATACCACGCTCACGTGCTGTTTCAGCATATTCGAATAAACGGTCTGGCGTACGATGCGCAGAAACAACTTCCGCTTCAAATGGGACGCCAAGTTGTTTAAGCATATTGGCAGTGTTTTCGAGAGTTGCCCAATCAGATTGAGAACCCATGATAATTCCAACGAGAGGTTGAGTGTCTGCAGCAGCCGCATTCATTGCAAATATTCCATAAACGAATGTAAGGAAGGATAAATCTCGACAAGTGCCAAGCTTTAAATGAATCACAAGCCCGATATTATAGACTGATTTTTCATCTCACCAAAATTTAACAGATACTTTACTGCTATATTTCCGCTGCTTTTTAGGTAAATAATAAAGAAATCATCATCAATTCTAAAAAAGTATGAAATTATTATTTCCAACCCTGCTATCGCGTAAAGGCGATATGGAGGTCGCCATTGAGCTGTGATACAAGGAAGTATCATCAACTCAACAAAGGATTTTTGTTACTTTTGATCCCTCAAAAGTAAAGCAATGCCTCCACAAATTATTTTGGATCATAACTTGAGAAGAAGGCCATGAAGTAACTCAAATTCCAAATAAAATCATTAAGTTTTACTGACTTCTAAAAACAAAATATACACAACCTAAAAGACACAATCCTGCCCATAAATAATCTAGTTTAAAGGGCTGTTTAAACAGAAAAATCATAAAAGGTACAAACACCAGTAACGTCACCACTTCTTGGGTAATTTTCATTTGCCCCACCGCCCAGCCTTGTTGTGCGAGCAATCGAGTAGCAGGAATCATAAAACTGTATTCGAGTAGGGCAACCACCCAGCCAAATAAAATGGCTTGCCAAAGCGGTGCACCATGTAAAAACTTCAAATGACCATACCAAGCTAAAGTCATAAAACAGTTAGAAATAATTAAAAGTAGCAGCGGAAAAAACATAGTCAATTTATCTGGAATAATCGTGAATATTTTACGTTTTTCCACTAAAAAAGCATGTCATTTCATCCATGAATTTTCCAGCAAACCATAGCCATATAACAGCGATATAAAACGCATGATACAATCCTATGAATAGATACAAGAAAGACTATCTTTTCCGCAAAACCCTTGATATCGTTGCTTTCAAATTGAATCAATAATGACACCACCAACAACACCGTGATGTGTCAAAAAAGCAGTGGAGTTAAAACAAATGCATCTGCATATTTTGGGTATCTGTGGCACCTTTATGGGTTCGCTGGCACTATTAGCACGTGATTTAGGACATAAGGTGACGGGTTCAGATGCGAACGTCTATCCACCGATGTCAACCCAACTGGAAAATGCAGGTATTACCTTAATGCAAGGCTATGACCGTAGTCATTTGCAGCCACATCCAGATTTGGTGATTGTCGGAAATGCCATGAAACGTGGCATTGATGCTGTGGAATATATGCTGAATGAAGGTTTACCGTATATTTCAGGTCCACAATTTTTGGCAGATCATGTATTACAAGGTAAGCATGTCCTTGGCGTCGCCGGTACACATGGCAAAACGACCACAACGACCATGTTGGCTTGGGTACTTGATCAGGCCGGTTTAAACCCGGGCTTTTTGATTGGTGGCGTACCGCTCGGTTTTAGTGAAAGTGCACGTTTAGGCGGCGGCAAATACTTCTGTGTAGAAGCAGATGAATATGATTCTGCATTCTTCGACAAGCGTTCCAAGTTTGTACATTACCATCCTAAAACAGCCATTTTAAATAATCTTGAATTTGACCATGCCGATATCTTTGATGATCTGGCTGCAATTCAAAAACAGTTCCATCATCTGGTACGTACCATTCCAAGTGAAGGCCGCATTATTGCCCCAATTACTGAAACCAATATTGATGAGGTTTTAGACATGGGCTGCTGGACACCTGTGGTTCGCACTTCATTAGATACCAATGAAAAAGCATCATTATCTGCCGAGCAACTTTCTGCAGATGGTTCACACTTTAAAGTGCTAGAAAATGGTGTGGTTAAAGGCATCGTTACATGGAATATGACCGGTCAGCATTCTGTTGCCAATGCCTTGGCAACCATTGCCGCAGCTGAGCATGTGGGTGTATCCATTGAAACCGCATGTGAAGCACTTTCAAACTTTGGCGGTGTAAAACGCCGTATGGAATTGCTGGATACTGTAAAAGGTATTGAGGTTTATGATGACTTTGCCCATCACCCAACCGCAATTGAAACCACTTTAGACGGCGCACGCAAACGTCTTGGTGAACGCAAACTTTGGGCGATTATTGAACCGCGTTCTAACACCATGCGTATGGGGAGCCATAAAGATGGTTTGGCACATTCTGCACGTTTGGCGGATGAAGTCATTTGGTATCAACCAGAAGGTCTGGACTGGGATTTACAACCAGTGATTGACGCTGCACCAAACAAAGCCATTGTGGCACGTTCACTGGATGACATCATCAAAACTGTAGCCGGTGAAGCAGGCGAAGGCGATGCTGTAGTGATTATGTCGAATGGCGGTTTTGGCGGATTACATCAGAAGTTGATTACAGCGTTGAAAGCTTAACGCTGCTCATATAAAGAAGCCCGCGAAGCGGGTTTTTTTAATTTAGAGAGTTAAGTTAGCAATTTCTGTCATATGATGTTTTTCATACATAAATTTTGCTATTTCACCTAACTGCCCTTGTTCATCTAAAAATATTTGAGCAGTTCGGGGATTAACCATTGGATTCATCTTAATGAGGGGAACATTATATTTAATAATGTCATATCTGAACTGAAATTCATTATTAGCTAACGCAGCTAATTTTAATTCAATATTTGTATGTTTAATTTTTTCCCAAATTAGTTTCTGATTTTTAATTGTGGTTCTTTCACCAAAAGTTATAGATTTAATCGCTTCTAATGGAATACTCATTATAAAAATAGGATTTTGATTTATATCAGTACCAATTTTTCTACAAAAATCTAAAGACCTAATTACTCTTTGCTCTTTCTCATAACTCCATTGTTCAGACTTGGTACATAAAACAGAAATTGGAATTGGAGTTCTAGATTTTGAAAAATCTGTAAGATTAATTTTTCGTCTTTCTTTTATATATGGGATTTCAAAACTCCCTAAAAAAAACTCATGATCTTTATCAAATTCTATCAATACACCTTTATATTCATCAGCATAATGTGACCACATTAGTAAAGAATCATGTTTCCTCGATAAACATAAAATTCCAATTTGATTTGAAAGCTCTCTTACTAGATTCCTAGCAGCAATATCATTACAGACAGCTGAACTATCAATAGGAGTCAGATCAAAGTTCTGATTACCACAATGTATCTCAAAATCTAAAGCCTCTATTTGTAGATCATCTGGATAAAAAAACTCAGGAACCAACTCAAATGGGTCATTAAAAGCATTAGGTTGAGTGAATCTAATCGTCCCATCTAAAATTTTTAATCCAATTTCAGCAGAAGCATATTTATAGAATGACATAGTTATAATTTGTATTTAAAGTTTAAATAACAATATGAAAAAACTTAGAGAAACTCAAACCATAAATTTTCTATTTTTTTCAAAAATTTAAGTCACAAGCTCCACCAAACTCCAATCCCATCTAAACATTACATTGAACTAAGAACAGGTTGAAATCATTAAATCAAACCATTCTGTAAGCAAAACTGTCTAAGTAATGACTTCGTCAACAACTATTGCTAGCTTAGAGAGCGAAGCTCTGTGTATCCATACGCCACAATTAAACAAGCGACAAATACCGCAAGCCTCCAATATACTTCTTTCATGCTACTGCTCATATTTGGTTAGACTCAATTTAAAGCAACAGTTTTCAGTTTTGAGAAAAATTTAAAATATATCAATATGTAATGAAAGTAAGCGAATACTAAAAGGAACAAGCTAATGACAACAATGAAAGCAATGGTCTACTACGGCGAAAATGATATCCGTTTTGAAGACCGTCCCATCCCCCAGATTATTGATGCAACGGATGCGGTCATCCGGGTCACAAAAACCACCATTTGCGGTACAGATTTAGGCATCTGGAAAGGTAAAAACCCCGAAATTCAGGAAGAGGCCAAGAAGAAGACCGGTAAATTTGACGGTCGTATATTAGGTCACGAAGGGATTGGTATCGTTGAAGAAGTCGGTTCGGCCGTCAAAAATGTGAAAAAAGGCGATCGGGTGATTATTTCCTGTGTCAGCCGCTGCGGGACTTGTGAAAATTGCCAGAAACAACTCTACGCTCACTGCCGTAACGGAGGGGGCTGGATTATGGGCTACATGATTGATGGTGCGCATGCAGAATATGTGCGGACGCCTTTTGCCGATACCTCGCTTTATCCCTTACCCGAAGGCTTAAATGAAGATATCGCGGTGTTTTTATCGGATGTATTGCCGACCTCCCATGAAATTGGCGTGCGATATGGCGATGTCAAACCGGGGGATAGCATTGCAATTGTGGGAACAGGACCGATCGGGATGGGTTGCTTACTGACTTCGCAATTCTATTCACCAGCGCAAATTATTGCTGTAGATATGGATGATAACCGCCTCGCCCTGGCCAAAGAATTAGGTGCCACCCATACCATTAATTCCAGCAAGGAAGATGCGATTGCACGTATTCTAGAAATTACCGAAGGGCGAGGGGTCGATTGTGCGATAGAGGCAGTGGGTGCGGAGGCAACATGGAACATTTGCCAGAACGTGGTAAAAGAGGGAGGTCATCTAGCTAATGTCGGTGTGCATGGCAAATCGGTTAATTTTGAACTGCAAAAGCTCTGGATTAAAAACCTGACAATCACCACAGGTTTGGTGAATACCAATACCACCGGCATGTTACTGAAAACCTGTTGTTCCGGAAAACTGCCTTTGGAACGGTTGGCCAGCCATCACTTTAAATTTGCTGAATTTGAGAAAGCCTATGATGTGTTTAAACACGCCGCAGATGAAAATGCAATGAAGGTGATTATCGATCTTGCTTAATTGGCTCAAAAAATAAAAAGCCCAGTTTTTGGGCTTTTTTAAATCACGACAAACTTAAGCCACAACATCTGCAAAGCTTTTATCACGTTTAAACATGACATCTACATAAGAACAGGTTGGGACAATTTTCAATCGTTTTTGACGTGCGAATTCCACCAAAACATCAAGTAACTGGCGCGCTACTCCATGTCCACGCAAAACATCATCAACCCAGGTATGATTGGCGATAATTTGATGCTCACCTGTCCAGATATAACTGATTTCTGCAATCCGTTGACCTGAATCATTCAAAGTAAAAAATTCGCCTTTTTGACCATTATCATCATGTTGAAACTGCATCGCTATCCCTCAATTTTTTAATTGATTGAAATTAGAATACTTTAAAAATAACTTATTTCAACACATCATGAATAGAGAAATCTTTATCAAAAACGGACTTGGCAAAAGGGCAGAGCGGAATGATTTTGATATTTTTCTCTCGTGCAAAAGTGACTGCACGCTCAAGTAATTTGTTGCCCACACCTTGTCCACGCAGGGAATCATCTACATCGGTATGTTCAATAATCAATACGTTTTCACCGGCCCAGGTATAGACCATTTCCGCTAGATGCTGATGATTGTCACCGATATAAAATTCACCTTTTTTGCCATCATCTTTGTGTTTAATTTCCAAAATTTTTATTCTCTTATTCGTGTGAACAGAAATAAACATGCCATAAATAGCTGCTCAATAGTGTTAAATTTTTTGGATATTTCTATATAGGGTTATCTATTTTCATTCGGATGCGACCGATGTCGCCATGGTGATTTATTCAGGTCTGTATAATGTCGGAATTGGCGGTGGGGCATTATTAGATGGAATGGTCACGGCAAGTTATGGCTTAAGTCAGATTGGGATCGTGGGTGGCCTTCTTGCTGTTCTAGGTACAGTCTTGGCATTCATTTTGGTGTAACTTAAAGACTTCATTAAAGTGTAAGTTACTAGATAAAATTTGCACAATTCATATAAATATGCGATTCTTCAGCCACATTTGGATTAGATCCAAAACAAAATTGAGTTGAACAAGGGGAGTAGCCTCCTCCAAACGTAAGCCATTTGATCTTTTTAAATGACTTACGTGTCAGAATATCGTCATTACACTTTGCAAAAAGTCGGTATCTGAGCATCTGAAATTACCAAATATGGATCTTCAGATGTAGGCAAGACCTTGATCATGTTGACACAGATGTTTAAATCATCTGGCAACAGGTCAAGGTTTTTTTATGACCAGTTGTCGGGTGGGGAGATTTTTTATGGAATCTATCGGCAACCCTGGGTTGTATCTGGCATTTTTTGCGATGGTGGCAGTGATGCTCATCGTCGACTTTCTTGGCTTCAAAAATAAAGAAGACCAGCCCGTTAAAATTAGGTCAGCAGCCTATTGGAGCATTGCCTGGGTCAGTGTGTCCATTCTGTTCGCTGGCGCTTTATGGCTGTATTTGCAGCAAACGGCGGGTGTTGCCTTAGCCAATCAAAAAACCATGGAATACTTTGCGGGTTATCTGTTAGAGAAATCACTAGCGATTGATAACGTGTTTGTCTGGTTGATGATTTTTGCTGCCTTTGCCATTCCTCCAGCCTTGCAACGTAAAATTTTGCTCTATGGCGTACTGGGCGCCATTGTGTTGCGTACCCTGTTTATTTTTATCGGTGCATGGTTCGTTCAGGAATTCTCTTGGGTGCTTTATATCTTCGGTGCCTTCCTGGTTTATACCGGCTTTAAATTTCTTAAAGGCCATGAAGACAATCCCAATATTGAAGATATGGCTATCTTGAAATGGTTACGCAAACATATGCGTATTACCCCTCAGCTCGATGGACATAAGTTCTTTGTGCGTCAAAACGGCGTGTTATGGGCAACGCCATTATTTCTGGTACTGATTTTGGTTGAAGGCTCGGATGTCATTTTCGCAGTGGATTCCATTCCGGCTATTTTTGCGGTCACCAGTGATCCCTTTATTGTCTTGACCGCGAATCTCATGGCAATCTTGGGTTTGCGTGCCATGTTCTTCTTACTGGCAGGCGCTGCGTCTAAAATGCATTATTTACCCTATGGCCTCGGGATTATCTTGCTGTTTATCGGTTTTAAAATGTTGATGCTCGATGTGTTCCATATGCCCATCTGGATATCACTCAGCTTTATTGTGATTGTGCTGGCGATTACCGCGTGGTTATCAATTCGCTATAACAAGCAGCAAGAGCAACTGTAATTTTTAAATAAAATGATCCAGCCTTCCATCGCATAGATGGAAGGCTTTTTTATGCCCGATCTTGCAATTGATGGCTGCTTTTTCAAATCCTAAACATCAGACTTGATCCATAAAACAAGGGAGGGCTTAAACTGATGCGATAGGGTTTAAGCAAAATATTTCAGGTACAATCAATTGAAAAAATGAGAAATTAAAAGGTTATTGCATGTCTGCTCTTCAGGCTCAACGCGCCGTTCGTGGTCGCTTTCTTGATATTCAACACACCGTTTCACAAGCCTCCGATATTGCTCAAGCCATTCGTTATATTGAAGATGGCTTGCTCATCACTAACGCTGGAAAAATCAGCTGGTTTGGGACATGGCAAGAGGGGCAAAATTTGCTGAATCAAGAGATGCCGCTTGAACATTATCCTGAGCAACTGATTGTGCCGGGCTTCATCGACACCCATATCCATTTCCCACAAACCGAGATGGTCGGTGCTTATGGGGAACAACTACTAGAATGGCTCGACACCTATACCTTTCCTACAGAATTGCAATTTAAGGACAAAGCCTATGCCGATAAAATCGCGCAATTTTTTGTGCAGGAATTATTGAAAAACGGTACCACTACAGCCTTGGTTTTTTGTAGCGTACATGCTGAATCGGTCAATGCCTTATTTGAAGCGGCAGAACAGCATCAAATGCGTTTAATTGCCGGCAAGGTGATGATGGACCGTCATGCCCCTGTAGACCTGTGTGACACAGCAGAAAGTTCTTATCATGACTCTAAAGCACTAATTGAAAAATGGCATGGTAAAGGTCGTAACCTGTATGCGATTACTCCGCGTTTTGCACCCACATCTACACCAGAACAACTTGCAAAAGCAGGACAGTTAAAAGCTGAATATCCTGAAGTGTATGTACACACCCATTTAAGTGAAAATAAAAATGAAATAGCGTGGGTGAAAGATTTATTTCCTGAGCAAAAAGGCTATCTGGATGTCTATCATCATTATGGCTTAACAGGACAGCGCTCGGTCTTTGCCCACTGTGTGCATTTAGAAGAGGCTGAATGGGACTGTATGCATCAGACCAACTCAGCGATTGCCTTTTGCCCAACGTCCAATCTATTCTTGGGCAGTGGTTTATTTCCCTTGAAAAAAACCTGGGAAAAACAGGTCAAAGTCGGTTTGGGTACGGACATTGGTGCAGGCACTTCATTTAACCAGCTGCAAACTTTAAATGAAGCCTACAAAGTGCAACAGCTTCAGGGCGATAAACTTTCTGCATTTGAGTCCCTGTATCACGCCACATTGGGCGGAGCCAAGGCCTTAGATTTGGACGATAAACTGGGCAACTTTAACCTAGGTAAAGAAGCCGATTTTATTGTGCTGGATTTAAAAGCCACCGCACTACAGGCACTGCGTCAGGAACGTGCCAAAGGTATTGAAGATGCATTATTTGCGCTGATGACCATGGGCGATGATCGTAATATCCAGGCGACTTATATCTATGGAGAACCGGCGTATGTCAAAGCATAAGACCACAAAAAGATCCTATAAAAAGATGTTTTTGTTGGTTGGAATAGCTGCAGCTTGTGCTGTGTTGCTTAAGCGTGATACCCCGAAAATCAAGGCTTGATACACATTCAGGCGCAAAAAAGATGCATCTGCTCAACAGATGTATTAAAATTAAAACATCTTTTGAGGTGTTGCTGGTCAACACCTTTTTTATTTTTTGATTTGCTTTTAGGTATCTACCCATGACCGTTCATATGAGCGTAATGATCTCAGCTGAAGAGATTCACGCGAAAGTCAAAGAGCTTGGTGCAAAAATTGATGCTCACTATGCCAATAGTGACAAAGAACTTGTTTTGATTGGTTTACTGCGTGGTTCAGTCATTTTTATGGCTGATTTATGTCGTGCAATTAGCAAACCGCATGAACTCGACTTTATGACGGTATCAAGTTACGGTGGCGGTACGGTTTCAACACGTGATGTCAAAATCTTAAAAGACCTGGACGGCGAAATTCGCGGTAAAGATGTTCTTATTGTCGAAGATATTATTGACTCAGGAAATACCCTCAGCAAAGTGCTGGAAATTTTAAGCACGCGTAATCCGAACTCTATTGAACTGTGTACTTTAATTAGTAAACCTTCACGCCGTGAAATTGAACTTGAAGTGAAGTTTTTAGGCTTTGAAGTGGAAGATAAGTTTATTGTCGGTTACGGCTTGGACTTTGACCAAAAATATCGCCACATTCCATTTATTGGCGAAATTGGTCTATAAGACCCACCAGATACTTAAAGTGGCCGAAGGCCACTTTTTTTATCATTCATCTTTTAACAAGAACAAAAACACAACAGTTTTTAGCAGGACTCAACTGTTTCCTTTTGCATAAATGATTAATTATAAAAATGAAAGCGTAATGAAAGTATATAAACAAACGATAAATGGAGAAGACATATGTGGTCACTTATAGTTGCAATCGTGGTCGGTTTTATTGCGGGTTTAATTGCACGCGCTATTCATCCTGGAAATGATAAATCAGGATTTATTGTGACCACTTTGTTGGGTATTGCAGGTTCCTTATTGGCAACTTACGGTGGACGATTGCTCGGCCTCTACGGTGAAAACTCTGCAGCAGGCTTTATTGCTTCGGTGATCGGTGCCCTCATTATCCTATTCCTTTATAACCTGATTGCAAAAAAATCAGGCGTTTAAATCCTCCTTCAAATGCTTGGTTACTCTAATAAAAAAGCACCTGTCTAGGTGCTTTTTTAGGGTTTGATTCATCAGGAAATAAACCTGTTATAGACCCAGTTCTTTCCACATTTTTTCTATGTCTTGAGCAGGGTGGGCCCCCATCACTTTAAAACCATTAGAGAAAATAATGGCAGGTGTTCCATTTAACCCCAATGATTTTCCTAAACTCAAATTACGCTCAATCGGATTGGCACAGGTGTTTTTAGAACTTGGCTGAATCCCTTTACTGATCAAATTTGACCAAGCCAAGGCAGGAGCTTTTTCACAGAAAACTTGCTTTGAAACAGCAATCGACTGGTTTTTGATAGGATAAATAAAAGTATAAATCGTGACATCATTCAACTTGCTTAATTCAGCCTCAAGTTGTTTGCAATACGGGCAATTTGGGTCAGAAAAAATCGCGATCTGGCGTTTCCCATTACCTCGCACACTTTTCACAGCATCCTGTAAAGGCAATTTTTTCCAATCAATGCTGTTTTGTTTAAGTACCAAGTCTTTGGTCAAATTTTTCTGATCACTTAAGCGGTACATTGAGCCAACCAGAATATGTTGCGCATCTTCACCGACATACACCACTTGACCATCCATTGAACCGCTATAAATGCCTTTCATATCGGTGGCTTGAATATTTTCAATGTTTAATTTTGGGTGTTGTTTGGTGAGGTTGTTTT
Organism: Acinetobacter sp. ANC 5414; assembly: GCF_013004295.1. Lineage (NCBI taxonomy): Bacteria > Pseudomonadati > Pseudomonadota > Gammaproteobacteria > Moraxellales > Moraxellaceae > Acinetobacter > Acinetobacter sp. ANC 5414. The sequence goes on along the minus strand of NZ_JABERM010000028.1, from coordinate 2,835 downwards.
TGACCGTATCAACATTCGCCAAACTTAAGCTCGAAATAAAACTGACCAAGGCGAATGCCAATGTTTTTTTCATCATGTTTTTTTACTCATAGATTCCAATTATTCAACGCGATTCTACTTAAAATTTAACGACAGATTCAGTTAATTTTAGCAGTCCTTACTGAAAGCACACATATTTCATCATCAAGGTTTCACGTGGAACATTGACATGATTTATAGCGGATTTATTTCTACCGAAATATGCACAATTTCGTCATGAATAGACAGTGCTTCACGAACTTGATCCGCTTTCAAATTGGAATCGGTTGCCAAAGCTAAAATACAGGAAAATTTGCCTTTGCCAACTTTCCAGACATGCAGGTCAGTAATTTCTACCACAGAAAATTCAGCAATCACTTCCCGGATTTCCTCCACTACCGGATGATCCAATTCTGCATCAAGTAAAGTTCTTCCTGTTTCTTTAATCAGGCCAATTGCCCATTTTGCCACCAGAATGGAGCCTGCAATCCCGAGTACCGCATCCAGAAAACCCCAATCTAAATACTTCGCAGCAAATAGTGCAATAATCGCAAACACTGAAGTCACTGCATCTGCCACTACATGCATAAATGCCGCTTTCTGGTTTAAGTCGTGATGACCATGAGCGTGCTCATTTTCATGTTCGTGATGGTGATGGTGATGGTGATGGTGATCATCATGCAGTAACCATGCGCAGATTAAATTAATCACCAAGCCAAGAATTGCAATTGGAATAGCCTGGTTATAATAAATATCTATAGGATTTATGAGTCGTTCTATTGACTGGAATGCCATAAATATCGCCACCACCATCAATAAGATCGCGCTGCTATAGCCGGCTAAAATTTCAATTTTCCAGGTGCCAAAACTAAAACGGCTATCTTGTGCATAACGACGTGCAGAACGATAGGCAAAATAAGCCAGTCCCAAAGCCAGCATATGTGAACTCATGTGCCAACCATCGGCAAGTAATGCCATAGAGTTGTAAATCCATCCCCCAGCCACTTCTAATAGCATCATCACTGCCGTTAGAATAGTCGCCCATAGAATACGTTTTTGGGCGAGGGGATTACCTTCATCAAACTGATGAGCGTGCGTTCTGGTCAATGGGGCTTTTTGCATAATTTTAGCGCTTAAATATACTCCCCCATAGTATATTTATTTTTGGAGAGTTGTGTTGGGTCATTTACATCAAGATAAGAAAATTCATAATCGAGTCAAACGCTTACAAGGGCAAATTAACTCTGTAGAGCAAGCCTTAAACAGCCCTGAGCACTCATGTATTACGATATTACAGCAAGTCGCTGCCATTAAAGGCGCCGTGAATGGTCTAATGAATGAATTGATCGAATCACATTTACGTCATCACGTGATTGGTGAACAAACTGAAATTAATGAACAGGAACTTGCTGAATTTTTAAATTTATTAAAGCGTTATAGTTAAATGACTTACATCTTATAAATTGACGCCCTAGGCGGATAAGAATTAATCTATAGCTATTCTTTTCTCTCCAAATATTCGCTATTTTCAACCCTATGGCGGATGTTTCTGTGACTCTACATGACGACTCAACAATCATGGCGACCATTTTTAATGGTCAGCCTGGCACTTTGTATTGGAACCATTGGCACCGCACTCGCAAGTCCTTTATATCCGATCTATCAAGAACTGTGGCATTTATTACCTAGCCATATTACCTATATCTTTGTGGCCTATATGTTTGGCTGTCTGGCGACCTTGCTATTTTTAGGTCGAACCAGCAACAGTTTTGGATTCTTACGTACCTTACAAATCGGTATCCTGTTTGTCATCTTGGGCCTCGCCCTCTCATCCATTGCGTCGAATGCAATTTGGCTGGCTTTGGGTCGCTTTATTATTGGGATTGCCTCCGGGCTGATCAGTACCTCTGCGATGCTTGGATTAATCACCACCATTCCAGACAGTCATAAACAAAATGCACCGCAATTAAGTTCCATCATTACCGTGATTGGTTTTGGCTTGGGACCCTTTATTGGTGGGCTGATTGCTCAGTTTTCTAGCCAACCTTTAATTACGCCTTATTTACCGATTATTGCCGCTGCGATTTTATGTTTTTTGGGGTTATTTCTAATTAAAGCCCCACAATTCAAAGCCCAACCTTTTTCAATTGCACCACGTTTAGAAATACCAGCAGCCCAGCATCAATCCTTGTTTTTTATTGCTGCTTTGACTGCATTCAGCGCTTTTGGAGCCTTTAGTTTATTTGCCTCTCTTTCGCCATCTTTCGTAAAGGACCTGATTCCCTGGCATGGATCATTGGTCAGTGGTTCAGCCATTGCCAGTATTTTACTGGTTTCTGCTGTCGTACAATTTTCCGCTAAACATCTTCCTGCAGCAAAAAGCCTGAGTTTAGGGCTGATGACTTTAGTGGTGAGCTTTGTTTTACTCGGCTTATGTATGAGTATGCAATGGAGTATTTTGTTCTTTATCAGCGATATTATGCTGGGTGTAGGACATGGGTTGGGCTTATTGGGTGCATTCGGTTTAATCCACCAGATGACAACCACGGATAACCGTGCAGCTGTGATGTCGACCTATTTATTTATTGGTTATTTAGGCACGATCGTACCGATTATCGCGGTGGGATATTTAGCCGATCATTTTGGCTTAACTATAGGCGTTTTAGGATTCTGCGTAGGTGTGGGTTTACTCTGTCTTTCGTAAGCATCCGCTGAACCCCATTGCTATGTTTTAACGGGGTTCAGGTTTCCAACGGTGTGGCAGTAATTCTTCTATTTGGGTCACTTTATGTGTCGGCAGCCTTTTCAGTACATCAC